>CAZAMY010000264.1:0-4475 GCA_964485995.1 uncultured Sediminispirochaeta sp. | reverse complement strand
CTGCGACAGATCTTTCATCTGCCGCTCCATCCCCTCCTTCTGATCCAGAACCCACCAGGCGCTCCCGTGCTGCATCTTGCCGGGCATAGAGCCGTCCTGGAAGTTATTCATCATGGTCACCAGCAGTTCATTGTCATCCCAAGGTTTGAAGAGATAGCGGTAGACTTCGCCGCGGTTTACCGCCGCCCGCATGGCCTCGGTATCCGCATAACCGGTAAGAATTATCCGAATAACCCCGGGATAATGCTGCTTGACGTACTGTACGAGTTTGTGTCCCTCGATCTGCGGCATCCTTTCATCGGAAATGAGCAGATCGACGGGGCTCTTCTTCAGCTGGGCAACGGCACTGCGGGCATCCTCGGCAGTAAACACCTGTATATCCTTTTCCTGTCGGAAGAGACGCTGCAGCGACTTCAGTACATTTTCATCGTCATCTACCAGTAAAAGCGTGTAATTATTCATTTTTATTCGGCCCCCTTTCCCGGGCGGGCCGGATCGGAAGCATAAAGGTAAAACACGCGCCCTGCCCCTCTTCTGTCTCTAGCTCGATAGTGCCGCCATGACGGTTCACGATAATATCGTAGGAAATACTCAGCCCCAGTCCGGTTCCCCGGCCGGTTTTCTTAGTGGTAAAAAAGGGATCGAATATTTTGGGGCGGATAGCCGCGGGTATTCCAGGCCCGTTGTCACTGATACTGCAGTACACATGAGTAGCATCGACCCAAGTATTAATCCGGATTATCCCCTCTTTCGTATTCTCCTCAGATACCGCATGGGCGGCATTTACTATCAGGTTGAGAATGACCTGGTTGATCTCATTTGCGTTGCACGGCACTCCCGGCAATTTCTGCAGCTGCTTCTCAATCTCAGCAATATACTTGTACTCATTCCGGGCAATAATCAAGGTGCTCTCGATTCCCGCATTGATATCATAGGCCTCAACAGTTTCATCCGTACCGGATCGGGAAAAACTCTTCAGATTGCTGACAATCGACATGATCCTCCGTATACCATCTTCTGTTTCGCTGAAAATGGCCTGCAGGTCGTCGAGGATAAAGTCGATTTCCTCCTCTTCATATCGCTTTTTAAGGGCCGGCTGAGCCTCTCTATCGCTCTGCCTGTACTCTGAAAGAAAACGTTCGAGGGACTCCATATAGCGTTTTAATGAGGTATAGTTGCTTTTTACAAAGCCCAATGGATTATTGATCTCATGGGCAATACCGGCCGACAGCTGCCCGATAGAGGCCATTTTCTCTTTCTGTACCAGCCGGTTGCGGGCCTCTCGTAAGTTCTTGTTCGCTTCACTCAACTCTAGATTCTGCTGCAAAACCAGTTTTTCCTGCTCAATACGGCTGGTTATGTCATGGATGATGCCCTGGTATACATATTCCGTCTGCTTAGAATTCATTACCCGATGGGCATTTTCGATGCAAAAAACCCTTTCTCCCGACTTGGTCTGCAGAATAATTTCCAGATTCTTTACATATCCCTTCTGATCCATCTCACGCCGGAGTTTTGAACGCGCTGCAGGGTCGAAGTAGTAGTCTTGTGCATAAGTTCCGATAATCTCCTTTGGAGAGTCATAACCCAGCAGTTGTGCGCCGGCTTGGTTTACATCGAGGATCTTCCCTTCGGCGGTATTGAGAAATATCATATCCGGTGAAAGGGTAAACAGCGAACGATATTTAGCCTCCGACCTTTTTAGTTTCCCCAGATACACATCGGTTTTCTGTCTCTGCAGCTTGTTCTCATACCAGGCGTACTGAATCGGAGCGATATACCGCATTATTTTCCCCATGGTTTCGATGTCTTTATCGCTAAAGTTGTTCGAATTGGATTCAAGCTGAATGAAACCCAGGAACTCCTCCTGGAAAAAGAGAGGAGCATTCAGATAGTATGCTGGGGCGGCTTGCTCTGCCACCGCTTCGGGCGGGCTGTTATGCTTTTCTATACTCTTCTTCTCTGCAAGATGGCCCCACATTCCCTGCCACTGCGGAGGGTCAAACTGTATTACCTCATGGCGTATCTCACCGGGGTCAGAGTTCTGTTCTGCAGTATGACAGGTCAGCCGGTTTAGCTCTTCGATATACCCAAACAGTCCAAAATCCCCGCCCATCTCCTGCATCACGATGCTGAGCAGTTCGGGGTACACTTCATTCTCATCATAGCGAAAATAGGCGTTCGAAATAGCCTGCATGAGTTGTATTTCTCTGTTCATTCCTTCATTTATAATTTCATTCCCGCCATGAGTCCGAACTGCACCGAGCCGAAACCTTGTGAAGAGAGGCCGAATAGCTCCTCTTCTTCCAGCATAGCACTGCTCAAGGAGAGTTTAAAATCGAAATAGAAGCCAGGATTCACCGCATACTGCCAGCCGAGTTCCAAGTTATATGCAAACCCCCCGGCCCCGTCGACGGTAGTGGTATCCCAGGTGTCTACATCCTCACCCAACATAACATATAGATACCCGAGCCCGGCACCGAAGTAGCCTATGGAATTGGTACTTAAGTTCGTGTACATTCCCGTACCGATCAGTGCCTCGTATACCAGCAGACTGCTGAGCGACTCCTCAGCGTCAGTATCAACATATTCGCCGGCAGCAGAGCCGTCAATGTACAGATAGAACTGCTGTGTCATCGGGACAAAGGCGCGCATACGGATACCTACCCCCCAGGTGTCCAAAGAGCTTCCGTACGTTGCTTCCACATCATTAATCAGATAATCATACGCCTGTCCGGTAAACACCGGCAGGGTTAAACCAAAATAGAGCAAGGAGGGCGGAAGCTGCGGGCTGGTCGACCGTGATACCCCGGTAGATTCGGATGGTCCGGAGGGTTGGCGGGTGTCTTCTCCCTGCAGAACAGGCTCGGAGAATACAAACTCTCCGCCCGGCTCTTCCTGTTTGGATGTGTCTTCAGCCCAGGCTGATTCATCTGCGGCCGTGGGCGGGGCGGTATAGCCCTGCACCAGTTTCTGCCCAACCCGTTCGGTGAGCTGCAGAACCACATCAATGCTGCCGGGTTGATCATCGGTAGCCTGGCTGACAATAGTACCGTCACGGACATCGATTAGCTTGGCGCTCACAAAATAGGTCTGCCCTACCAGGGACACCTTGGCGAGACAGATATAGTCGGCGCCGAGATAGCGTCCCACTTCCCGTATTTCTTCGGTTTTTACCATTCCCGAAAGCTGGAAGTTCTGTTCCTCCAGCACCGACGTAATATCGGTACGGTCAATGACCCGGTAATCCGTCCGGTTGATAAAAATCTCGATGAGTTTTTCTGTGACCGGAACCTGGACACTCGTTTCCACCTGCTCATCGGTGATAGTATCCAGCACCGCCAGACTCTCCTGAGCCGTCACATTGATTAAGCCGCCCGAAAGGTAGATGAGAAGAGAAAAGAAAAAAAGGAGCGCACTGCGTTTCATATCAGCCCCCACGTGTGTACATACTACTGTTATAGTATGAACCCGGCGCGAGCGCAAGCATAAAAAGAGCCGCCCGATACCTGTATCAGACGACTCAGGAGAATAGCTCTTCATGCCGTTGGCATTCACATTGGTAATTCACCCTCTTCAACCAGTTTGTCTACATCCAGAAGAATGGTGACCTGTTCGCCGATCTTACCCAGACCGGCTACATATTTTTGTTTCTCTTCATTCCCGTGAAAGCTCGGTGCCGGATCAATATCCTTTTCCGGAATATCCTGCACCTCAGTTGCGGTATCAATAATAAAACCAATCGAGGCATCTCTTATTTGCACTACCGTTATTACGGTTCTATCATCGTATTCCCGCGGCTCCATTCGGAACCGCAGGCGTAAATCTATAACCGGTATTACCTGTCCGCGCAGATTGATGACCCCGCGTACATACTCCGGCATATCCGGAACCTCAGTTATCTTCTGCAGCTCGATAATATCGGTGACATGGGCAATATCGATTCCGTACATCTCATTTCCGAGTTTGCACATGAGGAATTTGCTTTCCTGCACCTCATCATCAGTTTCCTGCAACAGTTCATCTTCATACTCTTGTTTTTTATCCATCAGAAACTCCAATCTTAGAAGCGGTCGAAATCATCGTCATCGAGCCTGATCTGTTCTTCGGGCTTCACCGGTTTGATGCCGGTTTCGCTGCTTCTGCTCCAGCTGTACTCATGTTCGCTGTCGCGCCGGCTGCTGCCATTGCCATTGCCATTGCCATTGCCATTGCCATTGCCGTTGCCGTTGGCCCGGCTGTTCAGATGCTGCAAATGGGAGCCAGCGGTAAGTTGTCGCACCTGACCTCCGGTGTAGCGGCTGTCCAGTTTAAACTCGGCTACCATAGCGCGCAATTGCTGAGCCTGCCCGGCCAGTTCTTCCGAGGCCGAGGCGCTCTCTTCGGCGCTGGCGGTGTTGGCCTGAGTGGCTTCATCGATCTGGTCGAGGCCTTCGGTTATCTGTGAAATAGCCTGCGCCTGTTCGCGGCTCGCC
>CAZAMY010000263.1:0-4486 GCA_964485995.1 uncultured Sediminispirochaeta sp. | reverse complement strand
CCAAAAAAGCCCACGTTACCGTGAGTGGCGGAATCGCGGTTTCCCAAGACAATTGTCGGTAACCCCATGCGCTGAACCCCGTACACCGCCAAATTAGGTGAAGTCCAGCAGGGGGTGTGGGCGATAAAAAACTCAGCCCCCTGGCTTTTCAGCTCATCCACCGTTTCGGTTATCTCCTCACGGGTCCGTGACACAGCCTCACGATGCAGCACCTCAATCGGCAGCTTTTTCAGATTCTCGATTGCCTTTTGATGGCGGGGTTCGGTGAGGTTTTTGAACACCTTCTCCCACTCATTTTTTCGATAATCACCAAATGTAATTATTGCTACTTTGGGTTTGTTCATAGTCCTAATTCCTCTTCTCTAGTTTGAGTCCTGTTTCATGCGTTGAAGCAGCTCATAGTCCTCATCGGTTACCGTCTTGTATCCGGGAGTCGGGTAGGCCTGAAAGCCGCGCCCGCCGTCGTTGTAGATGGATTGGCCGAATATAAAGTCGGAGTCTTCACAAGCCAAAAAGACTGCCAGCCGGCCGCACTCTTTGGTGGATCCGATTCTTCCGATAGGTGTCCGGCTGAGGATGGTGTTCATCAGCTGCTCATCGGACCCTACCCGCCGCATCAGCTCGGTTTCGATTGGACCGGGGGCCATTGCATTCACTTTGATGTTATATGGAGCCAGGGCAACCGCCTGAACCTTGGTCATCTGCTGAATGCCCCCTTTACTGGTGGTGTAGACCATCTGAGAGTCCAGAGCAAGGTAGGCATTTACCGAAGACATATTGATTATAGCACCGCCGCCGCCCTGCTTTTTCATCTGACGGGCCGCGAACTGGTCACCGAAAAACATCCCGCGCAGGTTCACATCCATGATCTTGTCATACTGCTCGGGGGTAATATCGAGAAAGTGGGTTTTATTCGAGTCGTTAATGCCGGCATTGGCTACATAGATATCGAGCCGTCCGTAAAACTCTACTGCTTTGGCAACGATCATCTGAAGATCTTCTATTTTAGCTACATCACACTGTACGTAGCGAACATCACCGCCGGCCTTCTGCAGCTCTTTTTCAGCGGCCGCACCGGTTTCGGAATTGCGCCCTGTGACAACCACTTTTGCGCCTTCGCGTATGTATTCCAGGGCAATACCGTAACCGATACCCTTGGTTCCGCCGGTAATAATAGCTACCTTGTCTTTCAGTTTCATCGTAAGGACCTCTTTTATATATAGGATAAAGAAAGGCAGGGAGGGCGGCAGAGAGTCTGCCAGCCACTCCCGAACCTAATTGGGGTCAAAATTAAATCTTCAGCTGTCCCTTGTCGTCGTGGTGTTCATCATATGTGATGTCAGCTGCACCGGTGTACCCATTGGGATTCCGGAATCCGAGCGGGTTTACGCCGCAGGGGTATTTGCTCTTGATCTCTTCGACCAGCTCTGAGTAGTGGCCTACCACCCCTTCTACCAGCTTTTCGCCTTTCTCGCGGCTCGCCTTTTCGGGATCGCCGATAACACCGTTGTCCAGGTCGTCTTTTTCAGGCAGCGCAAAGGTACCTTCGAAGTGGTAGAACATACCCGGCTTAGCCGCCTGCCCCGGAGCAATTTTCCACTTACTGTCGATCAGTCCGTGACCGGCACCCGGCTCAGCTAAATCTTGATTCATCCACTGCGGATACAGATACAGACCTACTGAGGATTCGGCTTCATCGGCATGCCACATATAATCATCCAGGACACTCTTGTCGTCGCGCAGAAAATCGTACCAGGTAGAAGAGAGAGTAAAGAACCCCTCAATACCAAGTTTATGCACCGCCACCAGAGTCGACATGACCTGGCCGTGGGCCGAAATAATGAGAAACTTGTTATAACCTGCCACTGCAGCACCACGCACGATGTCCATCAGCAAACCGATATGGGTTTCGAAGGTGAGCGGAATGGTGCCGACCATACCCCAGTGGTGGTGCGGGTGTGATCCGTACATCGGAGAGGGCAGTACCATCGCACCGGTTTTCTCGCCGACCTTCTCGGCAATTCCGATTGCGTTAAAGGCGTCCATTCCCGTGGGAGCGTGGGCACCATGCTGTTCGATTGCGCCGATCGGAAGAACCGCTACATCGCATACCTCTTTGGCATATTTTTGCACCACATGTGCACTATTCTCCTGAAACCATACTGAATCTCTTCTATCCAGCTTAAACTCTTTCTGTTCTTTCATATCCATCCTCTCTTCTATATTTATAGCGATATATCAAGCTGCATATCTGCTGCCAGCTTGTTTAAATCCTGAATTAATTCCCCGGGTACGGGGATTCCGTCTTTACGGCGCGCCTGTTCGGTTTTCCATTCGAGCTCTCCGGGAATCAGCTGAGTTTCATCGGGGCTTACCATCGGGGTAGCCTTTACCCTGGTTCGCAGCTCATCCATTCTCTGCATAAACTCGCTCGCATCCATGAACAGGTTCGGATCGAAAACTGCACACATGTGCGAGGTGAGACTCGGGTCCTGAGAATGCTTGTACATACTCTTCAGCTCATTGTTGAAGGCGCCCCCGCTGAGTACCCCGGTGATGATGTCGACAAACAGAGACAGGCCGAAGCCTTTGTGCATTCCCACCGGCAGGAGAAAGCCCTTAAATCCTTCATCAGGATCATCGGTTTCGAGTCCATCCTTGGTAACCGCCCAGTTGGTGGGGATCTTTTCACCCTTTTTGCTGGCCAGCAGAAGCTTTCCTCCGGCAACTGCGCTGAGTGATATATCCAGGCAAAAGGGATAATCGCCGGAAAGCGGTGCGGCCATTGCGATGGGATTGTTTCCCGTGGAGGGGCGCTTGTTGCCCTTCATGCCGATGTTCGGCATTACATTGGTTGCAACTACCCCGATCATACCCTGCTCTGCGGCCATGCGGGCATACAGTGAAGCGGCACCGAAGTGATTGCTGTTATTCACTACCACTGCCGAAACCCCGTATTGCCGGGCCTTTTCGATTGACCGTTTCATCACAGTTCGACCAACCACATATCCATGGCCGGCATCACCATCCATGAGCTCGAGAGCCTTGTTTTCCCCCTTGATTGCTTTGATAGCGGGAGAACTGTTAATAGCTCCATTGCGAATTCTCTCGATATATATGGGAGTCCGCAGGATTCCATGCGAATCTACCCCCCACAGGTTAGTCTGCACCGCACATTGTGCACAGTACACCGCATCGCCATCCGGCAGTCCAGCAGCCCGATACATATCGATTAAAAAGCCTTCGGCGGCCTCTACCGATACTCTCTTTTCATTCTCAGCCATAGTTCACTCCAGTTATGTATACGTATTCAATTTTATCGTAAGTACTCCAGCACTGTCAAGAAAAATATATGCAGAAAAAGGGGCTTATTTCACTCAACTCACAGAAATGCTCAATTTTGAGGCCCATAATTCCAGTAAATCTCGAAGCAAACCAACAGATATTATTTCTTTACAATGAATACGTAATCAGCTATAGTAGTAACTTACCAAGGAGATAAGTTATGTCGGCAAGCAGCATAAAGATGAATAAATACCGGGTATGGGAGTACTGGTCGTTGCTGAACTCGGCCGGTCAAAGCGAACGCAATTCAATTCATGAGGATTATATATCACCCGACCTCAACTGGTTCGGTCCCCATCCGATCAACTCGATTACCGGAAGCGAAGCACTGGAACACTGCTTTTACCAGCCGCTGTTCTACTCCTTCCCCGATCTGCAGCGCAAAACCGATATATTTCTCAGCGGAAACTTCCGGGGGCAGGAGTGGATAAGTGCAACCGGCCATTTCATCGGAAGCTTCACTCATGACTGGCTTGGTATACCTGCCAGCGGTAAAGTGGCTTACATCCGCTTCGGACAGTTTTCCCGCATCGAAGCGGGAAAAATTGTTGAAACCAGAATCCTGCTCGATCTGATCGATCTGATGCGGCAAGCCGGCATACGAGTTCTCCCCCAAAGCCGGGGAACCGAATGGGTCGTCCCCGGTCCCCAGAGCAAGGATGGCGTTCTGCTTTCGGAACAGGAGCCGGCTGCTTCCAGGAAATCGCTGGAACTGGTCGAATCGATGATCTTCGGCCTTAAAACCTACGACCAGTCTAACTTGACAAGCATGGGGATGGACCGCTTTTGGCACCCCGAAAAAATGGTGTGGTACGGCCCCACCGGAATAGGAACTACCTACGGCCTTAAAGGCTTTCAAAAGGATCACCAGCAGCCCTTTTTGCACGCATTTCCCGACCGGCAGGGCGGCCACCACGTCTCGCGCATCGCCGAAGGTCATTATATTGCCACAACCGGCTGGCCGAGCGTGCTGGCCACCCACAAAGGAGAATACCTCGGCACCCCGGCCACCGGCAAACAGATCGGAATGCGCGTGATGGACTGGTGGAAACGCGAAGAGGACCTGCTGACCGAAAACTGGGTATTCATAGACCTCCCGCACCTGTTTCTGCAGATGGGAGTGGATCTGTTTGCCCGGATA
>CAZAMY010000262.1:0-4497 GCA_964485995.1 uncultured Sediminispirochaeta sp. | reverse complement strand
CACCAGGCGCTCGATTTTTACTTTTTTACGTTCGTTTACCCGGGCATCGACTCCATATCCTCCGAGGGAGAAGAAGGTGAATGCCAGTCCGGAATATGCGTCGCCGCACTGCGGTTCGATGTGGCTGGCCCGGCAGTAGTATTTGCGTGCCCGGAGTATATTACCGTCGTGGTACACACTTGATCTGAGGGTAAGATCGGCCAGCATACATAACTCTCGCGCACGCTTGGCAGACTTGAATGATGCGGCGCTTCTTTCATCAAACTGCATGTGACGGATCAGTTTTTCGACTGCATCCAGTTTCACCTCCCGATATGCCTGTGCAGTCTGAACCAGTGTCTCTTTGCGGAAGAAAAGCGGAGCTGAAGAGTCTAAAGCGGAAAAGGTTGTATGTTGTTTCTGTTTTATCTGCGGCAGCAGAGCCATAGTAGATTGTTCGGGTTCGACCCCGAGTTCCTTTTGTAAAATACGCTCACATAGCCGGTACTGGTGTAAGGCGGCCTGAGCCTGGCCGCTTTTCAATAACAAACGAATCAGCGCCCGGTGTCCGCTCTCATTCAAAGAATCTAATTGCAGGAGCCTGCGGGATGCCTGGATGGCCGTGTCGCCATCATCGAGATGGTCACTGATAGTTATTAACTGCTCCAGATTAGTACCGAGCATCTGTTGAAGATATTCAGAATACAGGAACTGCCATTCATCGAACAAATCGCAGTCGCGCAGGGTAAACCCGGACATGAAGGTGTCCGTATAAAGCGAAATCAGGGTCTCGAGACGTTCTTTGTGCAGCTGAAGTGTCTCGACCGGAGGTTCAGCATTACTTCTTTCGAGTGAGTGTTCAACTCGTCTTAATTCTTCCGAGCCGGTTTGAAAGCAGTAGACATCTACCCATAAGAGCTCTATATTCACAGGACCGATCTGATGAGTATCGGCGGGGAGTATATCCGGGCTGAGTACGGAACGGATTTCGTGGAGTATCTTGCGCAGGTTTGCATGCGCGTGGGAGTAGTCGTGGTTGGGCCAAAACAGCGATGCCAGACGGTCGCGGGTGAAGCTTTGCCGGTGAGTCGTGAGATACGCCAGAATGCCGAACGTCTTTTTCCGGCTGATGCGAACCGGAAACTGTTCTACTTTAATACGGGGATCTCCGAACAGAAACAGTTGGATACTGTCTTCATTCGTTTTCATGATAGTAATCAGTATACCATTACTCCGGAAGAAGTGAGAATTTTTTCTAAATGTGTGTAGTGATACTTGACAAAAAAATGAGAATGAAGTAGAAATTACACAACAATTTTCGAGAAGATTTTGAAAGGAGAAGACACATGATGAGTGCTATTTTGTTTGTCGCTGCCCCGACTGTAGTAATGAATAGTACCGGTGTGTCTGTACCTGTCTGATATATAATTTGTAAGTATCGGCCGCAGTCCATCGGGACTGCGGCTTTTTTTTTGCGGAACCGGGTGTTCCGCAATTGTTGGATAAGCCGCGGGAGCATACGTTGTATGCCTGCGGCTTTTTTTTCGGGTCGCTGTACTCCGCTTAGAAGAGAGGCGAGTGCAGGATGAGTATGAACAAGGAGGTTCAGGATGTTTAGTTCAGACCTGGAAATTCAGAAGGTTGCCAATGAGCAACACAAAGATCTTCTCAGAGCTGCCGAGCAGCACAGAAGAAATCGTAGCAACAGGATCAGCCGTCACCGCAAGCTGCGCTTGTGGGTGGGAAACCAGCTGATCGTGCTGGGAGAACGCATGAAGGGGGATGTATAAACCATGACCCGCGTTTCGTTTCGACAACAGCAGTTGTCCGGCATGCCGGACAACTGCTGTTTTAGTATGAAATATCGGCGATAGAGTCGCTGATTTCATTCCCGAGAGTATTTACCATCTCGCGCAGCTTGTCTTCAGGACTGCTGCCGTACTGGGTGAAGAGAACCTCGCCCGTTTCGAGCCGTATAACCCGTGCATCAAGCTCCACCCGTTCTCCGAAGCGGCTTACACTGCCGACAATAATTATTTCGGAGTTCAGCAAATTGCCGATTTCGATTGACTCTTCGGTTGAAGTATACCCGGACATCTGATATTTCGACTCTTCCAGAATCGAGTTGATCTGGCTCCGTTCGATCACTGTTACTGAAGGCGAATTAGCCACGGCGGTAATCAGCATCTCGGAGAGTGCCGCACCGAGACCGAGTTCCTCAGCCGGATGATTTGTCTCTTCGAAGGGAAATACTACCGTGCGGCGGGGAACTGTATCGGCGGCCTGTTTCCGTGGTGTCTGTTCCCGGTCTGTGGCTGTGTCGGGGGTAGTGGATGCCGGGTCGATCTCGGTGAGTATCCCCCGCAGTGTCTCGGCGAAATTCTCGTTGACCGTGCCCAGAAACTGATCTATACGCCGTTTTAAAAGGTCCTGGTAACCGCTGGCGATGCCGGTAGCCAGCAGGTTGGCGCCGCTTCGCACGCCCACCGGTTCGAGGGTGATAGTGCTGTTGGTGGTTTCCAGCTCGAGCGTGCCGGAGTTCTCACTGCCGATGTAACCGACAAACTCTTCGGCATTCCGTTCTAATAGAGTGACCGGGAGGTTGTTGATATTAAAATAGCCGTTACTGGTTTCCAGGTCGATGTTGAGGTTTTCCGGCGGGATAATTGCATGAATATCGGCATTGGTGGTGGCAGCCGAATAAGTTATGATGCGGCCGCGCCGCTTGACGATGTTGATCGGGCCGTTGCTGGTTTCTATATCCAGTAGCCGGCCCGGATTGATTACGAACACTTCCGTGTTTTCGAGTTCGGTTTCGATCTCTCCGAATACCTCCGAGAGCAGTAAAGTGCCGTTGCTGTTTTCCACATATATACGGGTAGTATGCGGCACGGTGAGGCGAAACTTATCCGCATTGTCCACTTCCAGGTACAGGGTATCTCCTTCCCGGTCGTAGGCACTCGGGGTGTCGAACAAGACTACTTCTCCCCGCTGTTCCCCTTTTATTGCGATATTCGAGTTGGAAGCCTCTATCTCAACGCTGCGAATTCCCTGCACATCCTGAGGTCGTTGGCCGGGGGCGGTCTTCCGGTAGGGGGGAGCGGTGAAACAGGATCCGAAGATGAGTGATACACCCAGTAACAGTATAAGTTTTCTCATATGCGCAGATGGTACGAATTTAGATCGGCAGCGTCAATACCGCCGGTGGGCTACAGTTTACGCAGCGCCCAGGCCATTCTCTGAGCGGCGGCCACGAATGTGAGAGCGGCCATAATATAGAAAAGAATCAGCAAATACTGCGGGAGCAGGAAAAACAGCGTGAAAAAAATGACTGTTTCGGTGCCGCCGATCAGCCCCTCCGGCATGGTGACCGCGGTTACCTCGCGGGTACTTGCCCGCCCGCGTTTTTCCAGGAGAGCCGAGAGGTACATCCATGCACCGGCATTGATGTAAAAGGATGCTAAGAGCACCGCCGCCGCAGTGAGTATGCCTTCTGTGGGCGACTGAAGGGCAAATGCAATCGGGAGGGCGGCGTAGATCAGAAAATCGGCCATAATGTCGATGTAGCCGCCGATATCGCTGCTCTTGCCGGTGACTCTGGCTACCGCTCCGTCCAACCCGTCGGTAATGCGATTGAGAATCCATAGTATCAGTGCGGCTCCCAGACGGCCGTAGAACACCGCCGTCACTGAAGCGGCTCCGAGAAGCAGGGAAATGAGAGTGACTGCATGCGGTGATAAAAACCGTCCGAGTAATTTTGCACATGGATCTAATACTTTGTCTTTTAATGGACGTAATAAAATATCAAACATTTTTCTTCACCTTCCGCCTTAGTACTGGTACCAAGCTTAATAAACCGAGCAGGGCCAACGCAAGCAGGATTTGTGGCGACAGCAGGCTCTCACCGGGTTCGATGGTGGTACCGGAATAGCCGAGGTAGGCGTAAACGAAAGAACCGGGGATGATTCCGAGGGCCGTGGTCCACAAAAAGGTGAGCACCGGGATCTTGGTAAAGCCGGCGAACAGATTAATTAGAAAGAAGGGGAAGATCGGGATCAGGCGCAGGGTGAGCAGATAGTTGGTACCGTTTTGCGCGATTTCACTGTTAAAGCGTTCAAGTTTGGCCGGATACTTTTCCTGAATAGAGTTCCCGAAGAGAAAGCGGGCGGCCAGGAAGACGAGCAGGGCACCGGTGGTTGCACCGATATTTATCAGCAAGAGGCCAAGGAAGGGGCCGAACAGAAAACCGCCGATGAGCGAGAGCACAGTCGCCCCCGGGATGGAGAGGGCTACCGAAACGATATATACCCCTGTGAAAGCCGCTGCGGTAATAAGTGCCCGTTCAGCCACCATTTGCAGCAGCGCGTCTCTCTGCTGGGCCAGCTGCTGGAGATTCAGTTGCTCGCCCAGCGGAGTAAACCGGATAGCGATGATCAAGGCGGCAATCAATGCCAGTAACAGGTAGCGCATCCATTTTTTCATGCTTTTACCTCCTCTTTATTCAAAAGACGTAAAATA
>CAZAMY010000261.1:0-4504 GCA_964485995.1 uncultured Sediminispirochaeta sp. | reverse complement strand
ACCTGCGACCGGCGGCGGATGTGCTCGAATTTCCTAAGAAGGATTACTCCAGCGTACTTCAGTCGGTGCTGGGGGTGGAAACAAAAACCAAGAAGAAATTTCAGCGCTACAACTGGCTGCGTCGGCCCATCGACCCCGAGGCGATCGAGTATGCCATCGATGACGTCCGTCATATTCCGGCCCTCAGGGACGAACTGTTTATTCGCCTGCAGGCGGCCGGACAGCTGGAAGACTTTTTTCACCGTAATTTGATTGTACAGAACCGCAACTACCTGCGTGTCCCCGGTCAGCGACATAAAAAGATGAAGGGATTCCGTTATCTGAAGAAACCCCAGCAGGAACTCTTGCGGCGTTTATTCGACTTACGCGACGGCCACGCCCGCCGGCTGGATCTGCCGCCCCACAACGTAATTCCAAATCCGGATCTGATGCAGCTGAGCCGGCGCGAGCTCTCTCCGGCCGGGCTGCACTTTGCCCGCCGGATAAGGGAACAGGACCAGCGCCGGATAGTGGAAGAGCTGAACCACGAGATGGAGAAGTAGACAGCCGCCCGGCAGGCCTGCCGTTGGGCGACCTAATCCCTTTACCGACAGCAGGCCAAAGCCACCATTGCCAGCGAGTTGAGTTTTGTCTCTACACTATCGGCCCGCGAGGTAATGATGATGGGGATTTGTGCCCCGGCCAGATAGCCGGCTGTCTTTGCATCGCTTAGGAAGCCGAAGGTTTTGTAGACCGAATTTGCCGCGACCAGGTCGGGAAATACCAGGATATCTGCATCACCGGGGACTACTCCCTTTACCCCCTTGTGGGCAGCCGCTTCGGCTGACACCGCGTTGTCGAAGCCCAGGGGGCCTTCGACTATGCAGCCGGTAATATCACCGCTCTGGTTGAGTCTGGCCAGTTCAGCCGCATCGAGGGTTTCCGGCATTTTTTCATTTACCTTTTCGATGGCACAAACGATACCGACTTTCGGGGTGTTGCCGCCGAGTTTTTCCACCAAATCAACACCATTTTTGATGAGATCGATTTTCTGTTCGAGGCTAGGGCGGGGAATGAAGCCGCTGTCAGTGAGAAACAGCAGCTTTTTGTAATGCGGGCTTTCGATTATACCCAGGACACTCATGAAACGCCCGGTTTTGAGTTCCGGACGGGCCAGCACAGCCTTCAGCAGTATGGAGGTGTCCATATACCCCTTCATAATCGAACCGGCCTCGCCGTCCAGCACCAGCCGAACTGTCCGTTCGGCTACCGCCGGCAGATCGCCTTCAACGTTCTCTATGTGGAACTCCGAGGGCTTCCGTCCCAACTCCTGCAGTCCCGCCTCGATCGAGGGGCCGTCACCCACCAGAATGGCCTCGATGATCCCCTGGTCCTTGGCCGCACATATCGCCGCCAGTACTGGCGTATCTTCCGCACCGGCAACGGCAATCGGCGGCGCCTGGCCGGATTGAACTTCGGAAATGACCTGTGAAAAACTGCTAATCATACCTCTATTGTAGCAGAGGCGCGCGGGTTTTTATAGGAAAAACAGCGCCCGCGCTGAGGGGGTGCCCGCGCTGAGGGGGCGCGAAGCCGGTTGAGCGCCCGGGAATCCCGGAATGAACCTGGCGGCTATGGAGGAAGGAGGCGCTCTCCAGAAAAATATTTATAAAACGGACTCACTTTCCCACTAATACGATATGAAAAGCCGAAACAGAAAAGGAGTGCTATGAACTACACAGTCACTATTGGTAATTCGCCGAATAAGCGAATTGGGCAGTTGCGAGAGGATGATTCGGAGATACTGAATTCTTTAGTTATCCTCATCGACAGAGTGCTGCACTTTGTAGCTTTTGATTATGATTTACTGCAGTTGGTAATGACAGTCTTGCCGCGTAGCGAGCGGATTCACTTGTCAGAGCGCGTATATGCGAAGCTAACGAGTGACGGCGTGAGTGAGCATGAGAACGGTACAGATCTTGACCTGGAATGGTTGACTGATACTGAAAGGATCAGTCGTGACTCGGTGCAGAATATTATCCGCCACCTGAAATGTGAGCTGCAGGAAAATGACCGCAGGTTCGGCGGCGCTGTTCAGGAGCCGGCAGTTAAGGCCTTTTATTCTCACTATGGCGGTACGAAGATTGAGGATACACTGGTATTGCGGGCGCAGGCATTGAAGTCGTTTTTTGAGATCAGTAGTGGAGATGCGCGCATTCTATCCCTGTTATTTCTAATTGATTATGTGGACGGTTTAGAGGATGTGTTGTGTAACAATAAGCTGAATGAGTTCCAGAGTCTTGTATCGGCGGTTCTCGAAATGCCGCTACGGGAAGTGCGTGAGTCGCTGTCCGAGGTTGGGCCCCTGGTG
This sequence comes from uncultured Sediminispirochaeta sp., assembly GCA_964485995.1. Taxonomy (GTDB): domain Bacteria; phylum Spirochaetota; class Spirochaetia; order DSM-16054; family Sediminispirochaetaceae; genus DSBN01. Next base: position 2,154 of record CAZAMY010000261.1, on the reverse strand, counting down.
AGGCTCGGAATGATCGAGCCTGACTTTCTGCCGCCACCGCATTACCAGCTGGATGTCACCGTACGTAAATTTTTCAGGACCGGATCGATGGATGTGTTTATGGATACTCTGCGCTCGGTTGAAGGAGCGGCGTATCCGCTGAACAGTTTCCCACTTAGTCCTCTGCAGGCGGAGACCGCTGTGCAGCTGTTGCAGGGCGAGCGGCCGGTGCATCTGCTGCTGTACGGCATTCCGGGGACCGGTAAAACCGAGTTCACGAAGGCGCTGATTCAGCACAGCGGGCGGCAGGGATTTTTCTTGCCTTCGGTCAGTGATAGCAGGACCGGGACTACCGCCGAGCGGCGAGTACAGCTGATGGCGGTGGTCGCGAAGCTCGACCCGGCAAAGTCGATTCTGGTTGTCGACGAGGCTGATCATTTTCTCAATTCGGAGTCCCTGTTTTCTTCGGATACCGAAAAGGGATGGATTACCGATTTTATCGATACCTCGCCCATGAGTGTGATCTGGATTAGTAATTCCCTCGATGCCACCCACGCAGCGGTGCTGCGGCGCTTTACTTACAGCCTGAAATTCAAATCGGTTAGCCGGCAATCCCGGGAGGCTACCTGGAATTCGCTGGTGAAAGCCTCTCCTCTGTCTGGAGTGCTGGATGAAACCACGGTAAGGGGTTTGTCCCGGGAATATGAAGTTAATGTAGGCGGAATTTCTGCTGCGCTCTCGGCTGCTACCGAGGTGTATGATCGTGGCGATGTGAGTAAAGAGAAAGTGATTGCATATTTGCGGGAAATGCTGGCTCAGCATCAGGTCTTGTTGAAAGCGAATGGTTCTTCCGGCGAAGGGGCTGGAAATTTTAGCCAGTCGCGGCTGAAACAACTTTCTGACCAGTATGATCCGGCGGTGCTGCACACCGATGTGAAGATCGATCATGTTATGGAAACTGCCGAGCGGTATCTGCAGCACGGAGAACGTGCTGCCGGGGGGACAGCATTGGGGGCTGTTGTGCCGGAGGGGTCGCTGAGCATTCTGATGTGGGGCGAACCGGGTACCGGTAAAACCGAGTTTGCCAAATATCTGGCTGAAAAAATCGACCGGCCGCTGCATTTGAAACGAGCCTCGGCACTGCTATCGAAGTGGGTGGGCGAGACCGAGCAAAACATAGATGCCGCCTTTCGGGAGGCGGAAGAGAACCAGGCACTTCTTTTTCTGGACGAAGCGGATTCGTTTTTCATTTCGCGCGATGAGGCGGTTCAACCATGGCAGAAAACTCAGACAAACGAACTGTTGACCCAGATGGAGAACTACCGTGGTATTCTCTTGTGCAGTACCAACCTGCTGCATGCAATGGACCACGCCGTGATGCGTCGTTTTACCTGGAAGATTCGCTTTAAGCCTATGTTGCCGGCTGCCCGTGTGCGCCTGTATTGCAATGTGTTCAAAGTAGAACGGCGGGTGGTTGGTGAACAGCTGCTGCGAAAGATCGAGTGTCTTGAAGGCTTAACGCCGGGCGATCTTTACACCGTCTTCTCGCGCCTGGCCTTTCTGGGAGTCGAGTCTGTTGATCACGCGGCGGCGGTGGACGCGCTGGAGGCTGAACTGCGTTACAAGCGGGGTCGCGACAAGGCGATGATCGGGTTTGTGAGTTAGGATATGACAAGAAAATGTTATTATTGCGAATGCTCTATAGATACGGAGCATGATGAGCACTACTACTGCAAATGCCAGAGTGAGTATAAGGCGGTCTGCACCCAAGACCATCTCTCGCAGCCGGAGTGTCCGGAGTGCGGTAAGCCATTAAGATTCAGGGATAGTTCATATCAAAAAAAACTGTTCGAAAGTCCGTCAGCCCGCGGACTGCTAGGCTTCTTAGTCTGTTGCTGCTGAAAGAATAAAGTGAATGCAATAAACATTTTTGGATGCTATTATAACAACTGTATTCAGGCGTACAAAAACAGATTGAATAAGCGAGGGGTAAGGTGATTTTTTTTCACAGTCTATCCAAAAGTGTAGTGTGGCGACTGATTCTACTGTGTGTGCTTCTATTTGATGTGCAGGCGCAGACAGAACCTACAATTGACCGGGCGGAAGAGTTGTTTCGCCATGCCCAAACTTATCATTGGCTGGGTCGGGCCAAGCACAGCAATTCACGTGATTTTC
>CAZAMY010000260.1:0-4509 GCA_964485995.1 uncultured Sediminispirochaeta sp. | reverse complement strand
CCCAGTCCGCCGACCGAGCCGCTCTTGCCCGACCCGGTAATCCGGCGCACTCGTCCGGTCGAGGGAAAGTAAATGCGCACCTCTTCATCGAGGGACAGGATCTTCATTCCTTTAATGCTGCGCGGGGCGACGAACTCCATAAAGGTCTCCTGGTCGCCCTTGCGTGAGAGCGACTGAATGTAGTAGTCGCGGCTGGTATTGCTGTGGATACTGTCGTAGATGTGCATACTCATCTTGGACATCGAGTTTTCGGCATACTGGGCGGCATCCACCCGTTCCATAATTGCCCGGCCGTCTTGGGCAAACGCCCCGGCTAGGGCATGTGACATTAAAACAAGCCCTGCGAAAAGCGTGAAAAGTTTAGTTCTCATTGAATTCCTCCTCAAAAGTATGTGCATTAGAAATTGTGACTTCGGCTGTGGTTTCAGAGCGGCTGCCGCGGCCGAGAAAAGCGGGCAGGATAAACAGGGCCGCCCCCAGTGCTGCGGCTATGCCGAGGCCCAGGACTTCGCCGATCGATGCGATCGATTTGAAAGAGCCGATCAGGGCCAGTGAACCGAAGCCGATGACCGTGGTCAGACCGGAGAGCAGTACCGCTTTGCCGGTGTAGTGATAGGCTGCATAAATGCTCTGTTCGACCCGGAAGCGGTGCACGATGTGAATACCGAAGTCAATGCCCATGCCGATCACCAGTGGAATTACGGCGATGTTCAGCGGATTCATTTTCAGGCCGAGCAGGGGATACAGCCCCAGCATCCACACCAGGCCGACTGCCAATGGGACTGAAGCTACTGCGGCATAGCGCAGCGAGCGAAAGTTCAGCAGCATCATCAGGAACACCACACCGAAGATCAGCAGCGCGGCGTTGCGGGAGCTCTGAAACACCTCGTTGATCCACTCCACCAGAAACTGCGTAGTTCCGGTAATGCGGGGTGAAATCTCTCCCATCTCCCGGTTGAAGTGGCGGATGTTCTCGATGTGGTCCATAACTGTCGGTACCGGATAGATGGTCACCAGATTCTTCGTGCCGGTTTCGTCGAAGTATTCGCGGTAGAGCGAGCCCGGCAGGTCATCTACACCGATGCGACGGTCTACCTGCAGCATTGTATCGACAATCTTCCGGTATTCTTGGCTGAACGTTCGGTCTAATCGGGTGAGTAGATCGGCCGATCGATTGGGATCAGCTTCGAGCTCGCTTATCAGCTGCTGAAAGATCTCGCGGCCCGGTTCTCCCACCTCGGCGCCCAGCACCTCGTGCACCATCCGGTTGCGCTTCTTTACGATCAGGTTGTCCTCGCCCAGTCCGGCAATCGACAGCTGACCGATTTCGATCACATTCCACTCGAAGCGCTGAATCTCGTAGGCGAGCTCTTCGACCTCGCTGGCTGAGTAGCTGCGGGGTTGATAGCCGCCGCGGTTTTCACGCAATTCCCCGATCACCGCCAGCCGCTCGTCCTGCTCCTCCGGGGACGGCAGCAGCTGGGCCACCGACTCCACCCGGGCCACTACCGATTCGCTCTCCAGCCGCGCGGTGAGCGTACGGGCTTCCGCCGGAGAATCAGCCACTACAAAGCTGGTGAAGGGGTTCAGCTGATAGGTGTTCATGATCTTGCGGTAGGTAGTGAGCGAGGGCATATCCTGCGGTTCCAGATTCATCAGATCGGTTTCGAATGACGTTCGCGTGACCGCCGAATAGCCGAGACCGATGGTCAGCAACAGTGCTGCTGCAATAACCATTCCCCGCCGCGCCGCCAGACTGCGCGCTGCCGCCGGGAGAAAGGCGTACTGCAGTCTGCGCCGACTTTTACGTGTATCTGAGGCCCTTCCCCGTCCGCCGAACAGGAGCAGCAGGCTCGGCAGCAGGAAAAACATTGCGGCAAAACAGGCCAGGATTCCCATACCTGCGGTCAGCCCGAACTGGGCAAACGCCTTTGATCCGGTAAAGGCCATCACAAAAAATCCTGTCGCAGTAGTGACTGCGGCCAGCAGGGTTCCCATACCGGCGCGCCGATAGGTCTGGCGCAGGGCCTCTTCGGGTTCCAGCCCTTCGGAACGGAAACTGCCGTAGTTGCCGATAATCTGGATGCCGTAATCGATTCCCAGGCCGATCAGCAGAGTGGCCATAAAGCTGGTAATGGTAGTAATTACCTGTACTGTAATGCCGATCAGGCCGTAGTTTACAATGATACCGGCCAACAGGCAGATGCCCGCCAGAATAATCAGGCGCACTTCCCGAAACGAGATTACAAACAGCAGCAGTATGAGGACCAGTGCCACCAGCGCCGGCACCACCATGTCGAATCCCATGTACTCCATCTCGTCCGCGTTCATCGCCACCCCGCCGGTGTACCCGATTTGTACGCCCGGGAAGTCGGCCTCGACAGCCCGGCCGTGGCGCTTGACCATCTCCATTAGACGCAGCCCCTCGTCGATGTCCACCACCGTCACATTGGGAGAGATGGTGAACAGCAGCATAGAGTTGTCCCAGCTGAATCCGTACTGCTGGCCGAGCAGAAAGCTTTCGGCCAGCTCGCGGCCGGTCTGTGTGGTTCGCGCTTCAGTGCGTACCGACTCGGCGTCGGATTCGCCGGCAAGGTAGGTGTGCAGCCCCGCGGTAAACTCTTCAATCGAACCGAATAGATCGACTGTTTCCAGTTCCTGGGCACTATTGGACAAATTCTCGTCAGGGTCAGAATCGAGATATTCAGCCTCCATCGAGTTGTTCAAGCTGCGGACGAAATCGAGCAAGTTTCCGCTTTGATACAACTCCTGCGACCGTTCCAGATCGTCGGATTCCTGCAGCAGCAGACCCCACTGCTCAACGAACTGCCGGTCAGCCTTTACGTTCAAGGACCGGATGTAATTCATGAGCTGCTGGTCGCTGCGTATGCGCCGGGCAAACTCATCGGCGGCACGCTGCATCTCCTCGCGCTGCAGGCCTTCTACTACCACTATGATCTTCTCGCCCCCGCTGAAGCGGTCGTTGACCTCCTGGTAGCTTTCGATTTTCGGATTGTCCTTTGGCAGCAGGTCTTTGAACTCCGTTTTAATCCGGATTCTCCCGGCAGCAAAGATGCTGAGTACAATCAGCACTAGTGCAATCAAGGGAATGACCTTTCTGTAACGCACCACAAAACTGGCCGACGCATCCATTAACCGCATCTCGCGATTACTCTGTTTCATATGCTCCTCCTCTTCTTCTAATAAACCGAACGTTCGGTCTAATTACAACTAAAAATTTGCTGCTTCCTTCACGCACTGCAGCAGCATTACATCTCACCTTCGCCTGTATATTCAATTGACGACCCTTCCTGTTCCCGCATCTGCTCGATGGCATCGGAATCCCAGATGCGCGGCTTTATCGCAAGTTCGAAATAATTGGTCAGTGTTTCGGTGAACATCTCCTTCAGTTCGGCTTGACTGAGGTTGTACCGCTGCTCCCATTGTCTTCGAAACACATTAAAGGCGAGCATCGGAACCATCCCGAAGAAGAATGTCTCGAACTGCATTTGTGCTCGGTGTGACCGCATTTCCGGATTCAGCAGACTGCTGAAATTCTCATACAGCACATCAATGTTCCGCTCCCATAGCTCGAACAGCAGGCCGCGGTCGTTGCCCTTGATCGCCTCCATCATCAGAATTTTCGACAGACGCTGTACAGTTTCCATATCGAGCAAGTCCAACACTCTTTGTGCCATGTCCCGAATATCAGCCTCGCCCTTGAAAAACTGTCCACCCATCTGAGTCTTGTGTGCGAATGCAAGATCGGTAAAACGGCGGAACATTTGCTGCAGAATATCTTCCTTGTTCTTGAAGTGGTAATAGATGACCGACTTGGTTATTTCGGCCCGTTTGGCAATTTCATCTATACCGGTACCGGAAAAACCCTTCTCGGAAAACAGGATTTCGGCGGCTTCCAGAATCCGTGTTTTTGTATCTAAAGGTGAATTCATATCGTTTAACTCCAAAATTCTATAGAACGTTCGGTCTATAACTAAATATAGCACCACTTAGCTGGATGGTCAAGTGCGGGCAGTGAAAATTTCTACTTGCTCCTGGCAATGTGCACGTGTCCGCCCGCAGTATCTATAAAGGGAGCAGCCAAATGTATTGAAAAAGAGATAGGTATGTTCAAATCAATATTGAATCTTTAAATAGCTCCAAATTAGTAAAATTATTGTGCAAAATTTACAAAATAATTTCAAAGAAAACATACTATTTAATCTTTCGATGATTGAATAAATATATATGGTTATATATATTTACATGCACTAACCAACCAACATTGTTATCAGTATTTATAAGGTTAGTATAGAAATTTTGCTGTATGATGATGTGAGCTTCCTTTTTGAGATGATAACCCCTCCGGTACAGCACTCATAGTAGGAGTGTAAAGAATGAAGAAATTACGCGAGGTCTATGCCGATAGAGGTATAGTCGTAAGAACAAAGGCGCCGCAGGTACTGTTCGTGCTGGTGACGATCGCACTGTTGCTGCCGCTGGTGCTCG
>CAZAMY010000259.1:0-4526 GCA_964485995.1 uncultured Sediminispirochaeta sp. | reverse complement strand
AGGGAGCTTAAAAAAGAATTAAAAAATTCTATGAAAGAGCAAGCTGAGTCTGAGATTGGCTCTAACGAAAAAGGGGTAGTTTACCAAGCCTATCTTTGGCGGGTTAATGAATCAATTGCCTCTGTCGGAATGTTGAAAGCAACGGCTGAAGGTGACATGAGGAAATTTGACCGATATAACAAGTTTATTAGGTGAATTAACTCTATAATAAATAATTTATCTTGCTATATTTTATGTTTAATAATGCATACGAATACATAGCCGAATTATACTGTACCGGTCGCCCGCCGCATTGCATAAAAACTCTCTTCCGGAATGTAGTCTGCGATGCTATTCCCGCTGCCGAGGGCGTAACCTCCGCCTTCCATACCGAGCTGCACTAACTCGCGCGCACGTTTTTCGATCCGTTCTGCGGAGCTTCGCACAAGAAAATCAACATCCAGTCCGCCGAGAATCGCTATACGGTCATGATATCTGCGATATGCCTCTTCGACCGGCAGAATGATATCCTCAAATGAGTGTTTCGCATCGAAATTTAACTCGTCAATAATGTCCTCGATAAGCTGGGGATATAGATTGCCACAGGAATGCAGTATTGCCGGTCGCCCCGCGCGGTGAGCACAACTAACAATTTCGCCCACATAGGGGAACACTAAGCTGCGCAAATCTTTCGGAGAAATCATAGGTCCGGTATTGAAGCCCCAGTCATCATTATAGATAACCGCCCCTACACCCTCATACTCCACTGCCTGCTGGTAATAGCGGACAAAGCGTTCTCCCACAGCATCGAATACATCCTTCACGAGATCAGGATCATCGAACAGTAGGTAACAGAGTCGTTCATATCCGATTAGTTGGATAACTATCTCTAAGATTCCGCAAGGACCGTTCACAATGAGTTTCATACCATCAGGCATAATATCGGCGAGCGTATCGAGATGAGAGTAATCAAACTGCTCAGGTTCACTCCATGGGAAGGATTCAAAACTCTGCCGGTCATATATAAATTTCCCCTCATTCAGCGATACGGTTGCGTTTTCTGCGGATTTGTTTTTGAACACATTGAACATGATGTCGAAGGCCGAGCCTTGAATAGTTGCATAATCATATCCGGTTTTTTCGAAGGCTTCTACTACCACCGTACCGCGGTCGTGCAGGTTTGTGAGATTCGGCCATCTGGTGTCAGCCTTCAGTTTTTTACCGGTAATATTTTGGTAGACTTCGTCGTCGAAGAAAAACTCGAAGAGTACAGGTCGGTCGGGTACTTCCCGGTTCAGGACTTTCAACAACTGCGAGAAATCTGGTGTATGGTTCGCATTCAATTTCATACCACTACTGTAGGCCCATCTCCGGATAGAAGCTACACGATTATTTGCTCAGTTTTCGTCTTTTTTTGCGGCCCGGCATTGCTTCCGATACTCTCGCGGAGAAATTCCGATTTCTCGCTTAAACGTCCTGAGGAGCTGATTATTGCCTGAAAATCCACTTCGTTCCGCAATCTCGCCGATTGGAGCTTCAGTTTCAGCCAACATTCGTTCAGCATTTCTTAGTTTGAGGTGTGACAAAAACTGTGTAAAAGTAACTCCGGTAGTTTTTTTAAACACCCGGCCGAAATGCCAATAACTGATACCGACCATTTCGGCGGCCTTGGATTCGGTCCAGTCTATACCCCACGATTCTTGGAGCGCCTGCATGAGGGGACGAAATCTTTCTTCATTCTCGCTCTCTCGCGATGCCGGTTCACTGATAAGCCCCATCTGCATCATCCTTCCCAAAATTCTTAAGAGATTTCCACGAACGTATAAATCGTAGCCCGGCTCTTCGTGCTCAAAAGCGTGTACCATTTCGGATACAGCCGTGTGTATGAACGAATCTGTAGCCTTCATCCACGCATTGGCGGGGCTCTCACCAGAGGTAGAGAAGAGTGGTGCCAGATAGAGCAGGCCAAAGCTGTCGCGTAGCATCTTCACTACAAAGCAATCAGCGTCGCCTTTTCCCTTAAACGAGTGGACTGTTCCGGCCTTGATGAGGATGAACTCTCCCGCTTCAAGCGGGACGTGCTGCGCTCCAACCCTCACATCTAACTCTCCCGTAAGCATTACTACAATTTCGGGGTCGTCATGCCAATGCAAAGGAACTATAGTAGTTGCCTTACTGAGAAAAAGGCGGTACGGGTATCCCGGCTTATCTTCTTTCCAAAGTTCTTTATACTCTTTCAACGCGCTACTCCAAGGTTACTTTTTATAAGATATTATCTGGCTTAGTTTTTTTCTGCCACTTTTTACGCTATACTTAAGATTAGTGCCATGGAAGAGAGATATAAATACATAATCGATAACTCGAAGGATTTTATTACGCTCATCAATCGCGATTATGTGTACGAACTCGTAAACAACACCTATTGCGACGGCATAAACAAGAGTAAAGATGACATCATAGGCTTTACAGTAGAGCAGGTGTGGGGCAGTGATAAATTCCATAAGACCATTAAGGGCTACATAGACCGCTGTTTCAATGGTGAGCACATAAATTATGTAGAAGAGTTCAATTTCGGACCTTTTCTGAAATACATGCACGTATCATACTACCCCTATTATGAGGACGGTGAAATCTCTCACGTGGTTGTGTTCTCCCATGATATCTCACACATCGGTAAACTCGAGAGCAAGCTCAATCATTATGAATACCGCGATCCGGTTACCGGCCTGTTTAACCGCCGTTCGCTTGATATCATACTGGAAAGAGAACTCGACCGTTCTCAACACAGTGAAGCCGGAGAACTACTGGTGCTGCTCTTTATACATATTAAAAAAATAGACACCGTCATAGAAATGTATGGAAGAGAAATCGGTGATCTGCTGCTGGAAAACACCGGTGTACGGCTTCAATCTGAAATGCGGCGCAGCGATTATGTGTTCCACTTCGACGGCCGTCAGTTTGCAGTGCTGCTTTCCCAGGTAAACAACAAACTCGATGTCGGCAATATGGCAAAAAAGATTTTCGACACCATTACCTTTCCCTACAACTTTCGCGGACACGATATCATAGTAGGCTGTCAGATCGGTGCGGCAGTATATCCGCATGACGGGGAAGATAAGGAGGAGCTTATCCAGAAAGCTCTTTCAGCTATGATGGAGTCGGAACGCCTGAACTCCTGGTTCACCCTTTATGACGAGCCCCTCTACGCGCAGGCCCTGCGCAGAATCGAACTTGAGAGCGCTGCCCACCGTGCCCTCGAAGACAAATGTTTTACCATCAAGTATCAGCCGATTGTCGACCGTCAGTTCAAGATTGTCGGCGCAGAGGCGCTGCTGCGCTGGGAACATCCCGAGCTGGGCTATATCTCGCCGATGGAGTTCATTCCACTGGCCGAACAGTCTGATCTCATTTTTGCTATTGGAAAGTGGATTATGTTTTCGGTCTGTGAACAGCTTTCTTTGTGGAGCCGGAAATACGGCATATACATATCACTCAATCTCTCTTCCCGCGAATTCGCCTCCCCCGATCTAATTGGGAATGTAAAATCCGCCCTGCGTAAGTCACCTTCCTTTCCGCCGCGATTTCTCAAAATCGAAATAACCGAAAACGAAAGCATCCGCAATATTGAAGAATCTATCCATCGTATTAATACTCTCAGACAGATCGGGGTCGAGGTTTTTATTGATGACTTCGGCACCGGGAACTCCTCTTTGCAGTATTTGAAAAAACTGCCGGCGGAAGTACTCAAGATCGATCGGGAGTTTGTCAAAGAGATCGAGTATAATGACGAAGATCGCGAGTTTCTCGATCACATCGTTCATATGGCCTATGTACGCGGGAAGAAGATTCTAATAGAAGGGGTAGAAAACCGGCAGCAAGCCGATCTTCTGGTGCGAATGGGTTGTAATCGGATGCAGGGGTTTTACTTCAGTAAAGCCCTTACATCGGAAGATTTTGAACTGCTGCTGAAAAACAATCAGCCCCTCCCCGCCGCCCTGCAACATTTGTCTACCTGAAAAATACTTTCTTACAGCCGGGATATACGCTACAATACAGCATGCTTACCAATATACATCCGAAATTCAAAGTGAAGGGATTAAGCTGTCGACTCACCGAATCTGCCCCACAGCTCACTCGCCAAGAGATCGAGCCCGAAATCAGGACGGTCCACGGGGCTTTGGCCGAAAAATACGGAAAACTCCATCGTTCGGAACTCAAACAGATAGACAAGTTGCAGCCGTATATCCGGTACTTCAAACAATTCAAGAAAACCTATCATCTCTTCCTACAGATCGAGTCCTTTATTCACAAGAACAAGCCGCTTCCCTTTATTACACCACTTGTAAGTGCATACTTCCTGGCCGAACTCGAAACCGGGGTACTGGCATCGGCCCATGACCTCGATAAGATAGAGCCGCCGGTCACATTAGAAAAATCTGCCGGGGGTGAAGCCCTCACCTTAATCAACGGTGAACAGCGCAGCGCTCCGGCGGGCGATGCCCTGCTGAAGGATACTACCGGACTACTGACCTGTGTGATTCAAGGCC
>CAZAMY010000258.1:0-4533 GCA_964485995.1 uncultured Sediminispirochaeta sp. | reverse complement strand
TAGACTTATTTAAAAAGTTAATCGTAGTCAAATTCCTATATCCTTGCTAAAATAATACAATAACATACGTGGACGGGTGACATGAAAATCAAAACCAGACTATTGCTATTAAATATACTCTTCCTGACAGCCCTGGCTGTAACGGCGGCAAGTTCGTATATCCTCTACAATATTCGCGGTAATCTGGATAATTTGATCCTCGAAATGCAGACAATTACTTCTCAAATGTACAGAACCAATTCCATGACGAAGGAACTGTTGCTTACTCCGGACATCTCGGTAGCTTACTCCCGCTTTCTCGACCAGTACACCAGTTTTTACGATCAGAGTATGAAACTGATAGAATCGCAGGAGTATCTTTCGCTCATCTCGGAAAACGAACAGGGCGTAATGCGAACTGACTACCTGAAGGACATTTTAAGACGCGCCGATTCGAATGTGGAGAGTATCGGCTCGCGGATGATCCAGATAATCCAGGATCACCCGGAGGGAGTCCCCGGACTTGAAGCGGCAGTGCGAAAAATCAATGATCCGCAGGTTGCGGAGGTGAAGATGGAAGTTGAGAGTCTTACCTATTACTTCGGCGAATCGCTGCAGTCGACACTTTCCGAGCTGTCTGGCCGCCTGACAGACGGAGCTGAGAAAAAAATCAGCTCATTTCAGAATTCCACCGTTCTGGTGGTCGCAGCATTTGTAGTGGTGATACTACTATTATCAGCTACCCTCGTGGTGAAAATCCGCACACAGTTCAAGGACCTGCTCAACAGTCTGGAGATAATGAGCACAGGCGACTTTTCACACCGCCTAAAGGAGGGCGGAAAAGATGAGCTTTCAGATGTGGCCCGCTCGGTAAACTCGTTTTTGAATGATTTTTCAACAATAATTCTCGAAATAAAGCGACTTTCCGCAGAGAGTACTCAGTTAAAAGACGAGCTCACCGGTGCCAGCAATGAATCTGCTGCGGCAGTCAATCAGATGAGTTCCAATATAGGCTCGATTGGCGATCAATTCGAGGACCTGGTCTCTAAAATGGAAACCGCTACCAAGGCTTCCGACGATATTCTGGCTGGAATCCAGGCACTTACCGAGAGAATAAACTCGCAGTCTTCGGCAGTTACGCAGTCATCCGCATCAATTGAGGAAATGACGGCGGCCGTCGAAAATGTAAGCACTATTTCGGAACGGCGAAGAGAGGCCACCGATAAACTGGTGGAGATTACCGCCACCGGCGGACAGAAAATCGAAAATACGAACGCCCTGATTGAAGAGAGCACCAGGGATGTTAGTGAAATTTTAGAGGTCATTGACATTATCAATAATGTCGCCAGTCAGACCAACCTGCTCTCCATGAACGCGGCAATAGAGGCCGCCCACGCCGGTGAAGCGGGGCGCGGATTCGCAGTTGTGGCCGAAGAGATCCGCAAGCTGGCAGAATCAACTAACGGGAATGCCAAGCGAATCAAGACCAGCATAAATACCATCGCTCAGAGGATTCAGTCCATTCACAGCACCAGTAATGAAAGCCGCGATGCGTTTAAAACAATAGAAGAGGAAACCCGCTCTTCCAGCGAAGCGATGGCCGAAATAAGCTCCAGTATGAAGGAGCTGACCACCGGTAGTAACGAAATTCTCGAAGCCATGAACTCACTCTCCAACACTACGCAAGAAATCCAAGACAATGCGGCGAATGTCTCCGGCAACACCGAGAGCATCAACCATTCGATACAGGGCATACTTACAATAGGAAATGTCATCAACGACGGTATGCAGGAGATAGAGGCCGGCATCCAGGATATCAACAAATCGATGAGCCAGGTGAACGAGCTGAACGAGAGAAGCAGTGAATCGATCAATAATTTGGTGGAAAAGGTAGCTGCGTTCAAAACCGATACGGACGGGGAATTAACCGAATCCGAGGACCCGGAGCTTTTATAGGCTCCTACTTGGAAAATTTCACTACAGTTCGTATATTGTAGGCATGAAGGATTTTAAGCATCTGCAAGTACCCCCTCCGCTGGAACCGGAAGAGATGCCAGAGTTTCTGTCCGGGTATATGCTGATTTCAGAATCGGAACTAAAGGATCCAAACTTTTTCCGGACAATCGTACTGATGTTAACACACGACGAAAATGGGGCCATGGGTCTGGTAATCAACCGTCCCAGTAATGCGACCCTGTCGGAAATAGCTGAGAATATGGATGAGACCGAGTTTGCCGACGCTCCGATCTATATCGGCGGACCGGTTGATCAGAACTACCTGTTTGCCCTGCATTCCGGTTTCATAGGGGATATAAAGAGCGACGGTGCAATCCAAGTCGGCAATCACATAGTCTTCGAACCCGATTTCACCCTGCTGCACACAAACTATAAGAAGCTGCAGGAGGAGCATGTGCCTATCCCCCCCAACGTGCGCTTCTTTGCCGGTTATGCCGGCTGGGCGGGAGGACAACTGGAGAGTGAGCTGCGGCGCAGTGACTGGTTGGTCATTCCCGCATCTGCCGAATTGGTTTTCTCAGACAATCCCGGTAAAACCTGGAAGCAGGCATTATATAAAAAAGGCGGCATTTACTGGCTGGCCGCTGAAACCGGCCACAAACCCTCTATAAACTGATGTTACTCACTCTCTTCCCACGCATTCCAGTGTATCTTGCTTTCATCCCACTTGCGCTTAGGATCACTAGTCTCGCGAGGATACCCAACAGGAATAACATTCAGTGGGACCAGATATTCGGGCATGTTCAATATGCTCTGAACCGCATCTATCCGGCTGGCTACCGGATGCACTGCTGTCCACACGGCTCCCAATCCAATCGCATGTGCTGCCAAAAGGATGTTCTGCGCCGCCGCCGAACAGTCCTCGACCCAGTATTCCCGCTCGCGTTGATCCAGGGTTCTTCTTAGATCGCCGCAGACTATAATAGCCAAAGGCGCATCTTTTAGCATCTTTGCATAGGGAAGCTTCTCTGCCAGAAGATCCAGCAGTTCTCTCGCATCAACAACTACAAATATCCATGGCTGCATGTTGACCGCAGATGGCGCGGCCATCCCGGCTTCCAGCAGCCTAGTCACTTCTGTCGATGTAACCGGCTTATCAGAAAATTTTCTGATACTTGTCCTTGTCAGTATGCATTTCATTGCATCCATTGCAGCCCCCTTTTCATGGCACCCCGCACTTTCAATGATAGCTCTCTATGGTACCATATAATGTACAAACTGTTTTAGACAGCAACAAGCCTTCCGCCTTAGAATTTGAACCCGGCAGTACGCCGACATCGCAGTTGGCGGCAGATTAGGCTGCTATTGTTCGATACTCCAGCGAACCTCGAAGCTGCCCCGCGCCGCTTCTCCCTTTACGTGCAGCTTAACCTGTCCATTCTCGGGAGCACTGAAGGTGATGGTATCCGCGCCCTCGGCTTCGATTGGATCGCCAAGCGTATCAACGCTCAGCAGCAAGCGGCCCTTTTTGAGTTCCGGTTCCCACTCAATGCGCACCTCTTCATCCTCATTCACACTGAAGGCACGATCCTTCTCTCCGGAAAACAGATAAAATTGAGCCCGGGTATAGTTGGTGCCGTTGCGCTCAAACCACAGGATACGCGCCTCGTCATCCAGCATTTTTATTCCGAGGGCCAGCAGCAGCATGGGAATGCCGATCAGCAGTATTCGTTTGATATCAGCTTTCTTTTTCACGTAAACTCCTCTCAGTTCGGCTCAGTGTAGCCTGCAACCGCCCCCTCTGGTCAAGCGATTGCCGCTCTTGAGTAGTTTGATAAGCATTATAAGATTCATTATACTGTTGATAGGAGGTACGTATGACTAACAATACAATGCTCGCCAGATCATTAGCCTTTTCTTCTCCGTTCGCATATCAGGACCTGCTGTGCCAGATCGATCGGTTATCTTCATATAATTTTCCGCACGAGCGGATTGAAGAGATTCTGAAGCAGGCGATGGACATGTCGCAGAAATCCAACTATAGCCTCCAGCAGGCGGTGGATAAAATTTCAGCGCCTTTTCTGAAACAGAAAAAGCATTCAGCCGCTGTGCAGAATCTTAAGTCGGATAAAAAATAGTTTACAGGTGGTGTGACAGAAGGTCCTCGCTGAGTTCCCACAATCTCCGGGCTTTGTTGTCAGGTTCATCCAGAAACCTGGAAAAGGCCGGCTTGCTATCCACAAAGTACTTACCCGAAACTCCCTCGACTTGCTCCGAAGCAGCCAGATAGACGGGGGTCTGTGCACCCTGCTTGACGGATGCCCCACCGGAGAACAGCACATGCAGCAGCTTGGTCCTTATTACCCCGGGATGCAGCGCATTAGAGCTGACTCCCGCTTTGAAATAGCGGGCATGCAGTTCACGGGCAAATAATACCATCGCAACCTTTGATTGCGCATAGGCCCGTGAGGGATTATAACTGCGCTCAGAGTGCAAATCTTCGAAGTCTATGCTGCCGCTTTCGTGAACCATTGAACTCACATTCACGACCCTGCTCGGGGCGTTTTTACGTAATATTTCTAATAATTTATACGTAAG
>CAZAMY010000257.1:0-4577 GCA_964485995.1 uncultured Sediminispirochaeta sp. | reverse complement strand
ATGCGCCAGCGGGTAATGATTGCAATAGCACTTTCGTCCAATCCGAACTTGCTAATTGCTGACGAACCGACCACTGCCCTGGATGTGACTATTCAGGCCCAGATTCTCGAGTTGCTGAAACGGCTGCGGAAAGAACTGGACATGTCTATCATGCTGATTACTCATGACCTGGGAGTAATCGTTGAGATGGCCGAACGGGTAATAGTGATGTATCTGGGCAAAGTGGTGGAGGAGGCGGATGTGAAGACGCTCTTCCGCGAGACCGCCCACCCGTATACCTTGGGTCTGATGAGGTCGATCCCGAAAATAGAAACCGATACCAAACGGCTGCATATTATCGAAGGAATGGTCCCCAAACCGGGTGAAGTAATTCAGGGGTGCTCATTCAACCCCCGCTGTCCCTTTGCCGATGATCGCTGCCGGGCCGAAGTACCCCCGCTCGAGACAGTGAAAGACGGCCACCGGGTGGCCTGCTGGAACTACCGCCAGGTTATAAGTTAGGGGGCAGGAGAAATATATGTCAGAAGTTCTAATGGAAGTGAAAGATGTGAAGAAGCATTTTCCGGTAAAAGATAACGGGCTTATCCGTAAGACTGTCGCTCATGTGAAGGCGGTGGACGGGGTCTCCTTCCAGATCAACCGCGGGGAGACCTTCGGCTTGGTGGGAGAATCAGGCTGCGGAAAGTCTACCCTTGGGCAGGTTCTCATCCGCTTGCAGAATCCGACCGAAGGGGAGATTCTCTTTCGAGGTCAAGATATTGCCGGTACCGCGCTCAATAAACTGCGACCAATGCGCCGGGATCTGCAGATAGTGTTTCAAGATCCGTACGCATCCTTGAACCCGAAGATGACCATTGGAGAAACGATTGGGGAACCGCTTTTGGTACACAAAGTGGGTAACCGTTCAGATATTGTTTCCGAAGTAAAAAAAATATTGCCAATCGTAGGATTGCATGAGGATTTCTACGACCGCTATCCACACGAACTGTCCGGCGGACAGCGACAGCGGGTCGGTATTGCCCGGGCATTGATTATGAAGCCCAAACTGATTATATGCGATGAGCCGGTCTCTGCGCTGGATGTATCCATCCAGTCGCAGATTATTAACCTGTTTATGGACCTGCAGGAGCAGTTCGATTTGACCTATCTGTTCATCGCTCACGGTCTGGCGGTGGTCAAGCATATCTCCTCACGCATCGGGGTAATGTACCTTGGTAAAATTGTGGAGATTGCCGACAAGCAGGAACTGTTCAGCAACCCCCAGCATCCGTATACAAAGGCGCTGCTATCGGCTATTCCCGCATCAGATCCGTTTGTCAGTAAACAGCGGGAGGTGCTGGAGGGGGATGTGCCCAACCCGACAAACCCGCCCAGGGGATGCCGGTTTCACACCCGCTGTCCGCACTGCAGTGACCGCTGCCGGCAGGAAGAGCCGCAGCTGTTCGGTGGTACAGACCACCAGGTGGCCTGTTTTCTAAATGCACTGCCTTAAAGACTTGCCGTACAATTGCTGTGTGAAACAGCTTTATCCATATCAGCGGCCGCCTCGCCTGTATCTCCGTGGCGTGTTTAACGAGAGGCGGCTGCATTTATCAGCCGCAACTCTGACTGTGGCTTGCTGAGGAAACGGCACCCGCTTTCGGTTACCTCGACTATCTCCTCCAAACCGATGAATCCGGCCGAGGTCATGACCTCGAGCTCGAGGGTGAACACATTGCCGGCTTCGACTTTTCGGTTCGGCGCTTCGCCGTAGCGCTCCCAGCGCGGAGCAAGTACCATTCCCCCGTCATGTGCCCAGACTCCTACTTGGTGGCCCAGGGCGTGTTGGTACTCCTCATATCCGTGCGAAGTCAGGTAGTCGCGGCCCACCTTGTCCACCTGCCATCCCTGAACACCCGGTTTGAGAATCTTAGCCGCCGCCTGGATGGCCTCATAGGCAACCCGAAAGCCGGTTTTTACATCATCCGGCGCATCGCTCTCTCCGCCGCGCAGCAGGTACCAGGTGCGCTGCAGGTCGGAGCAGTAGCCTTCGGTTTTAATGCCGAAGTCGATATGAAAGCAGTGGCCCGGCTCGATGGTCTTACCCGTCGGAGCAAAGTGGCTGGCCGCCATCCCGGGCCCGGTAGTGCAGGAGGGGTTGTGGTCGCGGCTCCAGGCAAATCCGTAGCCGTCGGCGGCGATCTTTCCGTGCAGAAACTCGGTTACCTCTTCCAGTTTGATGCCCGGCCGCACGAACCCCTCGAGATCGTTAAAATAATCTTCGGTGATATCGATCGCCCGTTTGATCCGTGCAATCTCAGTCGGAGTTTTTTGTCCTTTAATCTTTCCGATCAAACCTTCGGCGGAAATAGTCTGGCCATCGAAGGAGGTGCCGGCCAGCATATCCTGCAGGGTGCAAAACAGACCGTGGCTCAGGCCGTCGGCGGATGTATTGTCCTTGGAGTAGTCGAGGGCGATCTGCCGGGGCTGCTCCTCTTCCAGTACCTTCAGCAGCGGTTTTTTGATTCCCTGCACATACGGAATAACTTCGGCGAAAACACCTTCAGCCTCGACCGCATCCGCATCGTGTTTTCCCACTATCGCTACATTGCGGCCACTGGCAAAAAACATGAACGCCGAGACCCAGACCACGCCTCCGGTGTAAAAGAAGGGCAGCATCGGATCGTTGTTTTCAATCGATTCACGGGTAAGAATCATCCAGCAGTCGACCTTGGTTTCTTTGAGAACCTGTTGTGTCTGATTTAATTTTTCATTGCTAATACTCATGTAAAATATTTTACACTTACAGAGGTTCTAAAGCAATACATATTTTACTGTGCCAGAATCTCTGTGAAAAATGAAGCAGATCCCGCTTTCGGGCCTCTATATTATAAAAGGCGGGTATGAATGCTGAATGAAAAATACTTCTGGAAGAGGTATCATCCGTGTAAACATGTCGGGGCCTTGCTGTATGTCTTGCGGGCGCCGCAGCAAAAGCTGGCGGAGGAAAGGGAAACGGTGGGGCGGGTTACGGCCGGAGCCCGCTTCCGGCCCGCCTTTCAAATGGTGCAGATATTCTGGCCGTCCCAGCCCAACCGCAGTTCTCTGGGGATTGATCCGGTACTGGTGTATCGGCTGAAAAACGGGTCGGATGGCCGTAGAGAACGGTTCAGGTGCACTGCTGCGCGGTTATCCGGCAGCCCTGCTGCCGAAGAGCTCCTGCGCAGATGGAAGCGCGGCGGATGCCGACCGCTGAATGCTCCCGGACTATTTGCGTGCTGGTATCGTACAGCCCGTCAGGCGGGATGGCTGCCGCTGGAATTGCCGGTGGAGATGTACCTGGATGGGGCGGGCCGGTTTGCACGGCAGGCACCGGTGAGTCTGCAAAAAATCGAAAAAATAAAAATTCATTGGCAGGCGCAGCGGTACAGTTGCGGAGAGATCGAATTCAGTCCGCATTTCGAATTGCAGGATGGCCGCGGCTTCAGGGAGTATATCAACCGGAAAAAGGCGGTCTGTGATGAGTATGAAGAGATGCTGCTGCTGGCCAATCTGCAGACCAGCAGCCTATGGTACCTTGATACGGCCGGGGAAACTGCGGATCTGTTCCGGCTTCCGGAACTGCTTCGCCGGAGCGAAGTGAGCGAAATAATCGCCAGATATAGCCGTTGCAGCTCCGTTCTGATCGAGACAGAGCAAGGCGATTTGAATGTAGAGCTGATCAGCGTGATGCCGACTCCGGTGGTCGATATCGAAGGACTGAAAGGTTCCGCGTCTGCGGACCATACAAGCGTCGTGAGAGTCCATTTTCGCTATGGAGAACAGGGAAGTGAACTGCCGCCGGGAAGTACGGACATGCCCGGCCCAGCCGGCAGTCCCGAGCACCGATGCTTCATAAAGCCGGACTGGAAAGCCGAGCAGCACTTTATTTCGATTCTTCTGCAGGTGCTTGCCGCGCAGCCCTTCGAAGTCGATGCGGATCCGGGGCAGGATGAGGGCTTTTACATGCTGGCGGAAGCCGGAGCGCTCGAACTGCTGGGCGGTGTGGGTGCTATATTGTCGTCCCATGGCTTCGAACTGCGGTTGCGCGGGGTGAAGGTGCGGCGGCCTCCTGGAAAATATGCGGTAAAAGTGGTGTCCAGCGGAGAAAAGTGGCTGGATATTGAGGCTGGATTTGAATGGGATGAGGGCTTTGTTCCGATTGAAGATATACCGGCAGAGGGAATTGCCCGGGCGGAGGGGCGGCTGTATGTGCTGCCGGCCGGAGCTGCTACCGATACGCTGTCGGCGGCCCTGCGCACTAGCCGAATCGGAATTCGCGACCTGGCTATGCTGGAGCAAATTTCCGGACTGGTATGCAACCCGGACCATCCGGCACTGGTTGAGTTTTTTGACTTGCGCAGGCGGCTGCGCGCTTTTTCAAAGCTGGAGGAGACGGAAGTGCCGGCTTTGCTGCGTGGAGTGCTGCGGCCATACCAGAAAAGCGGACTGGCCTGGCTGTGGTTTCTGCACCGGTTTCAGTTAGGCGGGTGTCTGGCCGATGATATGGGGCTGGGTAAGACGATTCAGACCCTATCAGTGCTGGCCTACCCCAGTGG
>CAZAMY010000256.1:0-4584 GCA_964485995.1 uncultured Sediminispirochaeta sp. | reverse complement strand
CAGGGGCCTCTCCTGAGTTATCCTGACCAGCGACGGCTTCATCGGCCCCGGGCTTGGAGGATTCGGGTGTTGATGAGTCGGGTTCGGCGGCGGCTATCCTCTCGGCAGACCGAGCTCCGCTGGTCTCGGTCACTCTATTCTCATCTCCGTTGTTCTCAGTCCCGACGCGTCGCTCAGATTCATCCTGTGTTCCAGTTGGCGCGGAGGGCTGAGCAGGCCCCTCTTCCGAACGAGAGCTGACTCTGCTGCCGGCGGAGTCGCTCTCGGGCGCTACCGCACTCACCTCGATTTGCGGACTCAGCATAAGAAAACGAGATTTCTCTTGCTGCCCGTACGGTATAGAGTCCGGCAGTGTTGCTTCAGGAGCCGCACCCTCAGGTGCGGCTGCGACAGTTTCAGGGTTTTCAGCAGCAGTATCCTGAGCCGCACGCGCGTCGCTGGCTGGTTTTGGTTCTGACTCCGGCTCTGGATCTATCTCCGATTTTGTTTGAGCATGAGACTCATTGGCAGCAGGCTCGCTTTGTGCAGTATCAGATGAGGAGGAGGGTTGAGCAGCTTCGCCTGTGGTTTCATTCTGGGCTTCACTCGCTGCGGGTGACCGGGGTGTGACGTCCGGGGGAGCTATCGTGCTGCATGAAACCGCCGAGATGAGGGTGAGCATACTCAGACTGATGATATATGCGCGGCGCATACTACGGAATCTCCTCGAAAAACTCCTCGACTTCCCGGTCGCTCTGGGTCTGCAGCACCTCTTCGACCAATTTACTCGGATCCTTCCAAAAGGTTTCTATCTGCTCGCGACTCCAACTCTCATGGACTTCTCTAAATGGAACCCACTCTTCGTTGTACAGCTGTCTGTACTCAGCAGGAATTCTGATTTTTTGTACAACCGAATCGACCGACCGAGATTCACCCAGAAGTTCTGCTCCCGCCGGACTTTCGGCGGCACCTCGGTTCGGCTGCGGAGCCGGATCGGGATTTCTTGTAAGCAGCATAACTATGAGGGTACCCAGCAGTGCCAGCAAGGTGACTCCGGCTACAATTAAGCCGTACAGTTTAGCTTCCTTCGCGCTCAGGAAGGCCATCGGCGACCTCCTCCTCTTGTTCTTCGCCCGCAGCGGTTTCCTCATCTTCGTCGGGTTCTCCATCCAGCTGGAGTAGACCGGCATCCCCCTGACCGTTTCCGTCGTCGCCGCCTTCGCCGTTGACACCGGATTTTGCAACCACATCTCCGTTTTCAGCCAGACGAACTGCGATAATCTTAGAGACACCCGACTCCTGCATGGTAACTCCCAGCATGGTGCGGGCGCCGGCTACAGTTTTTTTGTTGTGCGTGATTATGACGAATTGAGAGCTGTTGCCGAACTCCATCAGTAGATTGATAAAACGACCGACATTCGCCTCATCGAGGGCGGCGTCTATCTCGTCGAGAATACAGAAGGGTGAGGGTTTTACCATGTAGGTGGCAAACAGCAGGCCGACTGCAGTCAGCGAGCGTTCTCCACCAGACAGTAATGCGATGTTTTCGAGTGATTTTCCCGGCGGCTGGGCGAATATCTCAATACCTGACTCAAGCACATTATCCGGATCGGTCAGTTTCAGTTCGCCCCGGCCGCCACCGAAGAGCCGGCGAAACATAGAATGGAAGTTCTTTCTGATTTGATCGTAAGTCTCCAAAAAGAGCTCGGTAGATTCAGTCTTGATCTCCTGGGTAATTTGCTGCAGATCCTCCCGCGCTTCGTAAAGGTCCTCCAGCTGCCCGGTGAGAAAGTCGTAGCGTTCCTTTACTTCGGCGAACTCTTCGGGGGCCATCAGGTTAACCTGCCCCAGATCTTTGAGTTTCTGACGCACTTCCTGTAGCTCCGGCTTTAGATCCTGAACGCTGGTGGTGATATCGAACATTCTGGTCTCGAACTCCGACAGTTCCCGACCGTGACGGTCCTGGAAGTTGGCATACATACTGCGGATTTCGGTTTGTAGAGAAGCTACCTCCATCTGCAGCTTCTCCACCTTGTCCTGCAGTTTGCCAAGGTTATCCATCCGCTTTTTGAGGTTGCTCTCTTTATCCTTCAGATCCTTGTTGTGAGTTGAAATGCCGGATTCGAGGCTCTTCAGTTTCTCCTGCAGCTCCTTTTCACGGGCTTCAAGCTCTTTCTGTTTTTCGGCGATTTTGGCCAGCTGGGACTCGATCTCTGTGATTCTGGAGGTGTTCGCTTTGATGGTCTTGCGGTTCTCCTCCAGAAGCCCCTGCTGCTCTTCAACCTGACGAGTCAGGCCTTCCAGGGCTTCGGCGGCGGCTTTGCGCTGTGTGTCCATCTGCACCCGGTTTACCCGCAGCTCCTCGAGGGTCTTGCGGTACTCGTCGATTTTTTCACTCAGCTGAGTATTCTCTTCCTGCAGCCCCTCCAGACGGGTGGTGTTGCTGCTCTGAGTACTACGCCCCTCATCAATGGCCTGTTCTATCGATCGCTTGCGGGTAATGATACCCTCCGGAGCCAGGAACTCGTCCAAAAAGGCGGGGATAGAATTATGATACGCATCGAAGCGCTGCCCGAGCTGTTCGGTTTTCGAGACAATATCCTTGAAGGCGGCCTTGGCCTTATCCAGGGCCTCCTTGAGCTCGGCTGGATTGTTGCCGGCAGTACTCTGCATGTCCTGAACCAGATCGCTTTTGCCCTGCAGCTGAATCAGGACCTCCTGCAGCACCTGCCGAAAGGCCTGCTCGGCATCCCGGCGCTTATGCGAGGAGTACCCACTTTCATCGAGTTTCTGATCTAACTGCGCCACGATGTCGTCGGTGATGGTGTGGAGCTCTTTCTGGTAGCCCTGTATCTCCTGTTCGATGCGCTTATTGGCCGCGTCCAGGTCGGAGATGACCTGGCGATTGTTATTGATTCGTCCGCGGGCGTTCTCGATGCTGGTTTCGAACCCGGTAATATTCTCATCAATCTGTTTTAGACGGCGCTTGTAGTCCTCCAGCTGCTTTTCACGCTCGCTGGACTGGTTCTGCAGTGAAACTATTTTTTCGTTGATGCTCTTTTCACGCTGTTCCGCCGCCTGATTCTGCCGCCGAATCTCCTCGATCCGTTCGCTCAGCATAGTGCGCTGGTTATCGTGGTTGTTTTTCTCTATATCGATGCCATACAGCTTTTTCTGCCCCTCGATCAGCTGCGACTCCATGCTGTTTACCTGGTCGAGGTTCTTTTCCAAAGACTCATTTATTTCGTCGATATTTTTTTTGAGGCTGTCCCGCTCTTTCAGCCGTGCATCCAGCTGCTCTTCCTTCTCCTGCTGCTTCTGCATCAGTTCCTTGAGCTTGAGCAGCTGCAGGTCGAGTTCGAGGCTGAATACCTTTTCATTGTATTCGCGATAGAGGGCGGTCTTCTCCGATTGGGCCTTGAGGGTATTGTACGAGCGCTTTACCTCGCGCAGGATGTTTTCCACCTGCTGCATATTCTCTTCGGTGCGTTTGAGCTTGCGCTCAGCTTCTGCTCCGCGGTACTTGTACTTGGTGATCCCGGCTGCCTCTTCGAACAGGAAGCGCCGCTCTTCCGGCTTGTTAGAAAGGATCTGATCGATTTTGCCCTGTTCCATGATCGAGTAGGCCGATTTTCCGATACCCGTATCGAAAAAGAGCTCACGAACCTCTTTGAGCTTGACCGGAGTGCTGTTGATAAAGTATTCACTCTCACCCGAGCGGTGCAGCCGCCGTTTCACTGCGATCTCGGGCATATCCATATTCAGGAAGCCGTCTTCATTCGAGAGGGTTAAGGTTACCTCGGCCACATTAAGGGCCTTGCGGTTCTCGGTACCGTTGAAAATAATATCTTCCATTTTGTCGGCCCGCAGAGAACGGGTCGACTGCTCTCCCAGCACCCACTTTACTGCGTCGACGACATTACTCTTTCCGCATCCGTTCGGCCCGAGCAGGGCACTGATTCCATCACGAAACTCTATTTTACTTCGATCGGCAAACGACTTGAAACCGAATAGCTCAACACTCTTTAAAAACACCTATTGTTTTCCCTCTTGATCACATTATTTCAGCCGGACTGTACCCGCCCACTATAACACAGAAGCGGACAGCAGTGAATAGAATCGGGTCTGTACAGGCCGGCAAATCCGCGTTATCTTCGATGCATGGTAGTATGCGGAATCGATGAAGCCGGCCGGGGACCGATAGCCGGGCCGGTCTGTGCGGCGGCGGTAATACTCGGACCCGGTTTCGACCGTACGCCGCTGAAGGACTCGAAAGTGCTTTCACCGGCCGCCCGCAATAGAATTGCCGCAGTGCTGCTCAGGGATGCGGCGGTAGGTGTGGGCTGGAGCTGGCCGGAAGAGATCGACCGGCTCAATATTCACCACGCATCGCTTCTGGCCATGCAGCGTGCCTACGAAGCCCTCGCCTTATCCACACCGCTCAAAACCGCCGGTAAAGCCTTAGTGGACGGCAAATTTACACCGCCCCTGCCGATTGCAGCAGAGGCGATTATCAAAGGTGATGCGAAAATCGCGGAAATATCAGCCGCATCGATCATCGCCAAGGTGGCCAGAGACCGTTGGATGATACGCTACTCCTGGATC
>CAZAMY010000255.1:4093-4591 GCA_964485995.1 uncultured Sediminispirochaeta sp. | reverse complement strand
CCGAACATGTGCTTCTCGCGGTCGAACATATGCATCGAACCGCCCTTGCCCTTGCTGCAGCCGGTGGCCTTCCCGTACAGCTCGGCCATAATCCCTTTCGGATCCATCCCGGTGGCCAGGGCGTGGCCGTGATCGCGGTAGGCCGCCACCACATAGTCGCGGGCCATATCCAGGGCGCTGATCGCCCCGCCGGCCACCGCCTCCTCACCGATATACAGGTGACAAAAGCCCCCGATCTTCCGCAGCCCGTAGGCCTGGGCCGCCCGCTCCTCGAAGCGGCGTATCAACAAGACCTGCCGCAGCAGCTCCATATTCTTCTTTTTTCCAAATTTTTCAACTAACTTCTTTTGCGCCATACATCTCTCCTCTGATTACCCTATCCCAGGGCGGCCTGCTCGCGAATGCCCTTCATCGGCAGAAAAACGGTTCCCGATTCTATCACCGTCTCGATCACCACCAGGCTGGTCCGCGGGTAATGCACATCATCTGGATTGATGT
>CAZAMY010000255.1:0-4083 GCA_964485995.1 uncultured Sediminispirochaeta sp. | reverse complement strand
CATTCCAGAACACCCGCAGCCGCGGCCCGACCACCTCCAGGACTTCGTTCAGCATCGAGCTGTTCTCCACCACATTTACCGAACCATCTACATACAAAATCTTATCCAGACTGCGGGACTGAAACATCCACTGTACCTGCGGCCTCTCATCCAGCTGCTCGCGTTTCGCGAAGTGCTTCGAGGTCACTGAGTACAGCGCCCCACTGCGGTCCTTCAAAATTGCCGGAGTCATCCAGCGCATCCGCGGCCGCCCCTCGCCGTCAACCGTCGCCAGCAGGCCGGTTTTTACCTCGTCAATCATCTCTTCCAGTTCAAAAAGGAAATCACCTTGCTTCATATCGATTCCTCCATATAGTACCTTTTCTCATGTCTTACTTAAAAATATGGTAAATTTTTGACCAGAATGATAGGATATTTTTGGAAAAAATAAGGAGGAGAGCACTCTTGAAGGTATCAGAAGGCGGGCAAACCGCGATCAGAAGGAGCATTTCCGTGGCTGCCGGGCTGTTGCTCGTGTTCGTGTTAGCTACAGAGCTGTGGCCGGCGCCCACCGCCCAGCCGGTGCAGATAGCCCTGGTTCAGTACCAGGTCAGCCCCGCCGACTACCGCAGCGAGGCCGCCTTCGCCGGCCGGGTCGGCGACCTCACCGCCCAGGCTGCCGCCCGGGGTGCCAAAATTGTGGTCTTTCCCGAGTACATCAACGTCTTCCTGGCCGCCGTACCCCTGGGCCCGTCCCTGGCCGAGGCCGGCAGCCTGCCTGGAGTGCTGGCCCTGCTGCAGCAGCGCTACGGCCGCCCGGTCAGCCTGCCGGAGTACCTGCGCCTGCAGAGCAGCAGCAGCCGGGCCATCATGGACCGTGTGTGGGGCCGCCTGGCCCGCCGTCACGGGCTGTGGATCATCGCCGGCAGCGCCTTCGTGGCCGAGCCCTCCGGCGGCCCGAACCCGCAACTGTTGAACCGTGCCTTCGTCTATGGCCCGGACGGCCGGGTCGCCTACACCCAAGACAAAGTCTACCTGACCCCCTTCGAAAAAGAGGCAGTCGGCCTCTCGCCGGGCGACCCGGCCGCGGCGCACATCTTCGATGCCGCCGGCCTCACCTGCGCGCTGACGCTCTGTCGCGACACCTTCTTCGAGGTCTGGCACCGGCCCTTTGAACAGGCGGACATCTGGTTCGACCTCAAGGCCAACGGCGTCGAGTTCGACCAGCAGGCTCGTGACACATTTACCAAAGCTCTGCCGGAGCGCATCGCCGACACCGAAGTGCCCCACGGCGCCACCGTTTGCCTGACCGGCCGCTTCTTCGATCTGTTCTGGGAGGGGGAGTCGTCGCTCGTCGCTCCGTCCGCAACCGCTCCGCACGGCTACCAGACCAAAAAAAAGACCGCCGATCCGGCGGCCGAAGCTCTGCTGTATATCTCTATTCCGCGCTAAAGGCGGCGAAGCGGAAGGCCGGTCAGCTGCCTACCCGCAGCACCGACACGTACTGCCCGTCGCTGGTCTTCATCATCCGCGGGTTGTGGGGGTCCGGAATCCGGCGGCCATCCACCACAAAGTAGTAGTAGTGGGTTCCGGTGGGCAGGTCGAGGGACAGAGTATAGCCCTCGGCCTGCGGGCCTTCCGGCCGCATCCGGTGCATAAAGGGATCCCAGTGATTGAAGCTGCCGGCCACCGCAACCCGGCCGGCCTGTTCATCGGCAAAGCGGAATGTCACCCGGCCGTCACTGGTTTCGGTAACTGCCGGCCGCTTTTGCTCGGGTTTTCTCGGAAGCTCAAAAACCGACGCGGTTACATCGCCGGGCAGATGCACCCTGTGCGGATTGTTCGGGTCGGCCAGCCACAGGCCGTCCACAACCAGACGGTATACCAGCCGCTCGGCATCTTCGGGCGGGTCGTAATTCAGTACAAAGGTGTTGTACTCGTTGCGCAGGAACGGATGCACTGTGTTGAAGTTTTCATGTTGAAAGGCGATACCCACTCTGCGCACCGGGCCTTTCTCCGAGTATGAGAAAAACACCTGGCCGCGCATATAATCCGGCGCGGCGCCCTGCTCCTGCATCTGCAGCCGCAGATGCATATCCACCGACCCTGCAGACTGGGAAAAAGCTGCTTGTGTCATAACCAACACAAAGAGTATACTAACTGTAAACATGAGTGTACGACGTGTCATAAATGCTCTCTATGAAAATAATCGGTAAACAGCGCCAGAAATTGAAGGAAAACCTAACATTCCCGTTTGCCTCAACCGAAACTGGAAACAGGTAATACTATGCCCGAACTGCAGGATCTTGAACAGCTTAAGGCTGACATCATAAACCTCGGCAACGAACCCACCGTGCTCAACCGCCGCGGCCAATCCATCCCCGAAATACAGCCCCCCACCGAGGAGCAGGATCAGGAATTGGCAGATCTGCTGGCCGGTTTCGGTGAAGAGTTCGGCGGAGAGGAAGAAGAGTCTCCCGCTTTCGAAGACGAACTGGAACCGCTGGAAGGCCTGGAAGAAGAGCCCCCTGCGGAAGCAGAAGAGCCTGAAGCCCCGCCTGAAGAGGAAGCCGAAGCCGCTGAAGAGGAGCTGGAAGAGTTCGAGGACATTGAAGATCTGTTTGCCGAAGAACCCGCCCCCCCGCCTGAGGAGCCACAGGAAGCCGCGGAAGTCGAAGCGGTCCCTGAAGAACCTACCGAAGAGACAGGCGCGGAGGAGTTCGAGGAGCTTGAAGACCTCGAGCCGGAAGAACTGGAGGATGAGGCATTCGATATTGATCAGGTGCTGTCAGAAGAGTTCGGCGGCGAGGACACAGAAGAAGCAGAAGATACAGAAGAAGCAGAAGAACTGGAGGAAGCGGAAGAGGCCGAAGAGTTCGGGGAAGATATGTTCGAAGAGGAACCCGACCTGCCGGATCTCTCCGGGGAAGATTTCGGCGAGGAGGAAGCGGAAACCGAAGAGGACTATGGCCCCCTACCGGAGTTCGGCGAAGAGGAGGAGTTTGCGCTCCCGGAGTTCGAAGAAGAGGAGTTCGGCGAAGCCGAAGAGGGCGAAGCGGCCGAAGCGGCCGAGGAGATTGAGGCGGAGGAGCCTGAAGAGGCTGAGGAAGCTGAAGAGTTTGCAGTCCCGGAGTTCGAAGAGGAGGAAATCGAGGCCGAGCCTGAGGCTGGAGAAGAAGGGGGCGAAGAGGGGCTCGAGGAGCTCGAGTTGCCGGAGGAAGAGTTCGAAGAGGGTGAGTTCGAAATAGACGAGTTCAACCTCGGCGACCTCGGTGAAGAGTTCGGCGTGCTGGAGGAGGAAGAAACTGCCCCGGGTGAAGAGGAGGGGCAGCCCTCCGGCGAGGCGGAGGAGGAACTATCTGAGGAGGCGGCGCCTCTGCAGCTCTCGGATGAGGAGTTCACAGCCCTTACCGAAACTCTGGTGACCCTTCCGCGCAACCTCAAACTGATAGTAGAAGAGCAGATCGGCGAGCGCGGGCTTTCCGGTGATCAGCTGAACCGGCTGGTGAATGCACTGGTTCAGCGGCGTTCTCCCAAAGAGATAGCCGCAATAGCCTCCAAAATTACCGGAAAACGTATACGAATACCGGCCCAGTACGAAAAGAAAACCGGTGCTGCTTTTGAAGAAGAGAAGGGCAGTTTTGCCTATGCCTTTCGTCACAGAATTCTCCCGCTCATCAGAACGGTGGTACTGACGGCGGCCCTGCTGGCCCTGGCGGTCTTTCTCAGTTACCGCTTTATTTATCGCCCTTTATATGCGCTGCACCTGTACAATCTTGGGTACGAACAGTTGGAAGAGCGGGATTACCCCGCTTCAGAAAACTACTTCCAGCGCGGGCTTGATCAAATGGTGATGAAAAAGCAGTTCTTCCGGTACGCCGACGGCTTTAAGGAACAGAAGCAGTGGACCCTGGCGGAGGAAAAGTATGAGCAGTTGCTCACTCATTTTCCTCTGGACAAACAGGGTACCCTCGCGTATGCCGAGATGGAGCTGGAGACTCTTTCCAACTACGAAAAATCCGCTGAACTGCTCAACAACTACCTGAATGAAGAACCCCAGGATTACGAGGCCTTGCTACTGCTCGGAGATACCTATCTGGAGTG
>CAZAMY010000254.1:0-4595 GCA_964485995.1 uncultured Sediminispirochaeta sp. | reverse complement strand
TCCGGTTCCGCTGCCAGTGCCCGCAGCACACCGATTCTCTGGCGCTGTCCGCCGGACATGTCGGCCGGCAATCGATATTTGAAGATCTCCGGATCCAGCCCAGCCATATTCAGTAGTTCGTCCACCCGCTGATGAATGCGGGCTCGGCTCCATTTCAGCAGTTGCAGAACCATTGCGATATTCTCCAAAACAGTCAAATGCGGCATGAGGCCGGTTTCCTGAATTACGTACCCGATATTCCGGCGCAGTTTTACCGGATTCACCTCCGTGATATCGGTGCCATTGATCGAAATGGTGCCGCCGCTCACATTCTCCAGCCGGTTTATCATTTTGAGAGAGGTGGTCTTCCCGCAGCCCGAAGGGCCGATAAACACCACACACTCTCCCTTCTCGATTTCTAAGTCCAGGGCATCCACTGCCTTGGTTCCATCCGGATATATTTTTGTAACCTGGTCAAATTTAACCATTCTGCTCTCCTTCAGTGCTGTTTCGCGTGACTGCGTCCAGTGTTTCGAGAAATATCGTATTCTCTTCCGGTTTTCCCACCGTCACCCGAATATGGGTCGGCAATCCCCACCCGGCCGCCGACCGTACTATCACTCCGCGGCGCAGCATTTTCTCTGCCAACTCGTCCGCATCATCTCCCGTATCAAACAGAATAAAATTGGCCTGCGACGGGTAAGCCGAGAAGCCTAGATCGGAGAGTTCGTACTGAATCCGTTCGCGTTCGCGGCGAATGGTATCGATAGTCTCTGTCACTGCTTCCATTTCACGCTCCAGAGTTGCCCGGGCGCCGGCCAGGCCGATGCGGTTCGCATTGAAGGGCTCCGCTACTGTGTCGATGATATGTATCAGGTCAGGGTGGGCCAGCGCATACCCGAGCCGGGCTCCGGCTAATCCATAGGCCTTGGAGAAAGTCCGCACTGATACAAGCGGCAGCTCCCGACGGATAAGCTCAACACGATCGGGCAAGTGCCCGTCCTCGGCAAACTCGGCATAAGCCTCGTCAAGCACCAACCAGCAGCCTTCCGGCAGTCCGGTCAACAGCTCCTCCAGGTGCTCTGCGGACACTACCGTGCCGGTGGGATTATTCGGGTTGCAGAGCCAGATCACCCGGGTCTCCGGCCGCACTCGCTGTTTCAGTGCCTCTAGGTCGATCCGCATATCCGCGGTCATCGGGACCCGTTCAACCTCACCGCCCATCAGACGCGAAATCTCCCGGTAGAGGCCGTAGGTGTACTCGGCAAAGAGCACATGACTGCCCGGCTCGATAAACGTTTTCGCCAGGGTTTCCAGCATTCCACCGGCGCCGTGCGAAACCGCCACCCACCGCTCGTCCACGTCGTATACACCGGCTATGTGCCGCTTTATCTGTACAAAGCTGTTGTCAGGATATGTGTGCAAGCGGGTCACTTCCTGGCGCATCGCTTCAACTGCAGCCGGGTACGGACCCCAGGGATTCTCATTTGAACCGAGCTTAATGATGCGGTCTAAATGGTACTCTCTTTTTACCTCTTCAATAGTCTTACCGGCCACATACGGGTGCACGTCTTTGATATACGGCCGAATTCCGGCAAGTTTCATTATTTTGTAGCTCCTTCTGTCTGTTGTGTGTCAATAATTTCTATGAGAGTCGGAACCTCGTGTGCAAATGCTGCTTGTACGGCCTGGCTAAGAGCGTGTGGATTGGATGCCGCTTCTTCGCTCTTAAAGCGGGCATAATCGGCGCCGTACGCTTTCGCAAGCTCCTGAAACACAGGCGGATTCACATCAACGGCAATTCGCCGGCCTGGATGGCGGATATCCTCCGTACGGCGGATTTCACCGTACCCGCGGTTATTCCAAATCACAACCGCCAACCCAAGCCTCTGCTCTAGGGCTACCGCGAGCTCCTGCAGAGTAAACTGAAAACCGCCGTCTCCGGCCAATACGAGAACCTTACGTTCCCTGTCGAACGACTTAATTCCAACCGCCGTCGGCAGCGCATATCCCAGCGCACCGAAGCCAACCGGATGCAGGAACTGCGCTGGGTTTTGTACTGGCCACTCACTGAGGGCTGCATAGGCGGGGGTTGTCATGTCGGTCACAAAGACACCGTCATCCGGCAGGGCACTGCGCAGCACCTGCAGCAGCGACAGAATCTGTCCGGCGCTTTTGCTCGGAATGCCGGTTACCGGGATCAACTCGTCCTGACAGGCGGCAATTGTGCCACGCACCTCTTCGCGCAGACTTTGACGGTCGGCATTACTCCGAACAGCTGCCGTCTGCGGTCTGGATTCCAGTTGGCCTAAGAGTCGATTCACAATATTGCCGGCATCGCCATGCAGGCAAAGGAGTGCTTCGGGATAGCGCTGCAACACCTTCTCTTCGGCATTGATAATGATCAATTTCTTCTCGATCTCCGCTTCGCCTTCCCATAGATCCGTCGGTGAAAGTTGAGTTCCGATTGCACACACC
Organism: uncultured Sediminispirochaeta sp.; assembly: GCA_964485995.1. GTDB lineage: Bacteria > Spirochaetota > Spirochaetia > DSM-16054 > Sediminispirochaetaceae > DSBN01. The sequence goes on along the minus strand of CAZAMY010000254.1, from coordinate 2,138 downwards.
ACATCCATCGATTCTAAAAGCTTCTTTACGGGCGTGAAATGGAGACGACACCCAAGCGAGAGCGGAGAGTTCTCGGGCACAACCCCTTTACCGGCGGCAGTAGACACTGCGAGTGCTCCCAGCCGCTCCTGGAGCTTACGCACCTCGATATGCGCCCGGACCGCACCTCCACCGCAGATCAGCGCAATTCTTTTACTGCTGCGGAAAATATCTGCGGCTCTGCGCAACGATTCCGAGCTCGCCTGCGCTAAAGCGGGCTTTGCGGCGGTTGAGTTGCAGCGGCCGGGATTGGATTGAACGCTCGACTGCAGCACATCCAGGGGTATTTCGATATGTACGGGTCCCGGTCGCCCATGCAATGCAGACTCATAGCCGGCTTTAATACAGGCAGCTATCCCGGCCGCAGAATCAACCCGCCAGGAGGCCTTGCTTACGGATCGCGTCATCTCGGTCGAGCTTTCCAATTCATGCAGATATCGTGAGTGCTTTCCTATCAGATTTGAGGGGATCTGGCTGCTTATGACCAGCATCGGTACGCAGTCGTGGTAAGCCTCGCCCATCGGCGTCAGTATGTTAGTGAGGCCCGGGCCGGTAATGACCAGTGCAACCCCCGGCTCTCCGCTTACAATTCCGGCACCAAGCGCCATAAAACCGGCGCCGCTCTCGTTGCGACTGGTTACATGCTCTATACGAGACGATAACAGCTGATCATAAATATCCAGATTATGGATTCCAGGAATACCAAACACCGTCTGTACTTGTAGTTCCTCTAGCGAGCGGGTTACTTCGGCTGCTCCGTTTATGATGCTACCCTCCATTACAAATATGAAATTTCAAGTCTAATTAAAACAACACGACTTTTTCCATTAGGCTTAAAGCTTTTATAGTATATATAAGATTGAAATAAGAAGTCAATTATTTGTGTTAAATATTTTTATATATAAATAAATCCTTTTATATTATACTTTTAACTACATATAAGCTATATGGGAATAACATTTTATATATAACTATAATATTTTTGGCAATAACTTTTAATACTTTCAACACTTACTTTCTTCTTATATCACAAAAAAAGCCTGTCGTATTAACTACAACAGGCTCTAAAACTCTGATAAGCTTTTTTTAAGCTTTGAAAACTACATCATCTCTTGAACACGTTGTCCAAGCTCAGGGTTGCTTCGCATTGCCTTGACGATTTGGTTAAACTTCTGCACGGTCATATCGTTGTTGCGCACGGTTTCAACCATCTGCTTCTGGCTGCTCTGCTGGATAGTTTGAATCTGCTTGGCCAGCTTGTTGAACTCTTTGGTTTCAGACGAGGTTTCGTCTTCCGCTTTCTGCTGATTCCCGCTCTTTCTCGCCTGGTACAAGGTGTTGAAACGCTGCTTGCTCAGTGAGGAGTCGGAGAAGGCACTCTCGATTTTCTGATTCGACTCGGTCTGCACCGACTGAATCTCTTCCATAACCTGAGCGAACTTTTGCAGTTCGGAATCTTCAAATGAAGGGGCATTTCCCTGGCCGGAACCGCTGCCCTCGGACTGAGCGGATAGGGGTGCGATGAGAAAAAAGAAAAGTGCGGTAAGGGTGATAAGAAAAAAGCCCTTTTTTGTTAATTGAAAATGCATGTAAACATTGCCTCCAAAATATAATAATTCTCAAGCCCCAACGTAATACCCGTACTGTCCCTGCGTCAAGGAAAACGGAAAAAGAAAACGCCCGATCCCAGAGCGGGAGCGGGCGTGAGTGTTCGCGTAGAGCGGTCGGCTTACATAATCCGGTTGTTGCCGGACTGCAGCAGCTGCATCAGCTTGTCGGACGGGTTTCTGAACTTGCTCATAAAAATCATGGCTGCAATGATGTAGGGCTTGTAGCTGGCCTCCTTGTAGAGGGGCACGCGGTAGCGGTCAAAGACGCTGGCTTCGACTTCGCCGCGCTCACAGCTGACGCCGGTAATATCGGCCGGCAGGCAGTGCATGTACAGCGCATTGCCGTCACGGGTCTTCTTCATCAGATCCTCGGTACACTCCCAGTCCATGTATTTCTTGTTGTTTTCGAGTCCACGCTGTTCGAGGTCCTTCAAACCGGCCTGGTCGCCGTTCTCAACCAGCTGGGTGCGCTCTTCCATCACCGAGAAA
>CAZAMY010000253.1:0-4605 GCA_964485995.1 uncultured Sediminispirochaeta sp. | reverse complement strand
CCTCTTCCTGGGCACCTCCTGCCCACAGAGCCGGAGCCATCAGCACTACGAGTGCCACCAAAAGGATGATACTTTTCTTACGCATCACATCTCCTCCTTAGATTTTTGTGCATTTATCCCTTCACTGCTCCCGCTAGTCCCTCAATGAAATAGCGTTGAAACAGGAGAAATACCAACATCATTGGTAAAATTGAAATCGAAGCTGCGGCGGCCATGGCCGCCCAGTCACTGGAGAACTCTCCCACAAAGGCGTACATTCCGACGCCAAGGGTCCTCAGGTTCGGCCGGCTGAAGGTAAAGACCAGGGGAATCATGAATGCCTTCCAGGCGCCAATAGTATTTAGAATAGTCACCGTACCGATAATCGGTTTGGCAAGGGGAAGCATGATATGCCGGAATTGCTGCCAAAAGTTACAGCCGTCCATTGCCCCGGAGTCCTCCATTTCACGGGGGACCCCGACGTAAAAGCCGATGAACAGGAGAATGGCAATAACCAGGGTTTTACTGGTGTAAGCCAGGGTGTAACCGATTCGGCTGTTGAGCATGCCCAGCATGTCGGCCAGCTGGAACAGGGGGATGATCGTAGTAGCCCGGGGGACCACCGTGGTACCGATAAACAGCACCATGATCAGCCGTTTTCCCGGGAACCGGAAGCGCCCCAGGACATAGCCGCTGGTCGAACCGAGAAAGATAATCAGGGCAACCACACTCACCGCGAAAATTACGGTGTTGAGAAAGTAGATTGAAAAGTTCGAAGTGGTCCAGGCGCGCACGTAGTTGTCCAGCTGAATGGGATCGGGAATAAGACCGGCGCTGTTGTTCCACATCTGCGCGTTGGTCTTGAGACTGGCCGAAACCATCCATACAATCGGGTAAATCCAGATAATGCAGAGAATAGTCAGTACTATATGCAGAGAACTACGGCGCAGAAAACGTCTGAATGAATCTAAAGTTGTTGTATTAGCCATGCTTGCCTCTCCCCACTATTTTGCCCTGCATTGTACCGACTACCATTATCAGCAGGCCGAAGAGGACGGCCACCGCCGAGGAATAGCCTATCCGCGGTGCTGCGGTGCCGAAGGCGTTGCGGTAGATAAAGGTGCCGATTACGTCGGTGGAAAATGCCGGTCCGCCGCCGGTCATCGCCATTACTATGTCAAATACCCGCAGTGACATGACGATGCCGAGCAGGCTCACGATGATAATGACCGGTTTCAAAGCCGGAATGGTTACGAACAGAAAGGTCTGCACCGAGTTAGCCCCGTCGACTTCCGCAGCCTCGTACAGCTCTTTGGGAATAGTCTGCAGGCCGGCCAGCCAATAGATAATGTACTGGCCGGAGTAGTGCCACACCTCAACCAGTATTACTACCAGCAAGGCCAAGTTCAGATTACCCAGCCAGTCTACCGGCCGTTCCAGCAGGCCGAAGTCCAACAACATCTTGTTCAAGGGTCCGTTCCACGGATTGAGGATAAAGGTCATCACGATGCCGATGATCGCAGTGGAACTGACCATAGGCAAAAACAGGCCGGTGCGATACAGATTGCTAAACCTCAGCTTCGGGTTGTTGAGCATGTAGGCGATGATCAGTGTCAACGGCAGCTTGATCGCATTGTTGACCACTACAAATACAAACGTATTTTTGAAGGCATTCCAGAAGTGGGAATCCCCTATCAGGTCGCGATAGTTCCGCAGCCCCACATAATAGCTCGGCCACTCGCCGATCCCGTTCCACTGGAAGAAAGAGTAGTAAATACTGGCTAATATCGGCCACAGTATAAACAGGAGAAACACAATCATGGTTGGGAGCATGAAAAGAGCGATCCACAAATGGTTGTGCCCTTCAGGTTTTATAGCAGCATTCATGCACTATCCTCGTTCAAATGATGATACTTTATGGTAGCACAATATGATGATTTGTCAACACTTTTTTAATAATTATATAACACAATTATATTTTTTGTACCGTACAATATATAGAAGATTTTGATCGAATTTAGCAGTGGCGTTTATGGAAATAAGCAGGGGAAAGGTTTTACTGTTTTACAAATACCGATTTGCGAATAACCATTTCAGTTTTAAGGGTTTTCTCGAGGTATACCGGAGCACGGCCGGCGATGAGTTCTTCCATAATCGCATAGCCTTCGTGCACAAGGGAGGAGCGGTTGACCCGCAAAGTGGTGAGCGGGGGACTGGCCAGGTTGCTGGCCATTATGTCGTCGAAACCGACGACCGAAAAATTTTCAGGGATCGAGCGCCCGGCAGCATTCAGCAACGCGTACAGACGCAGCGCCGACACATCGTTGTAGCCGAAGGCTGCTGTAAAACCCTCTTGCAGATATTCATGCAGCTGATCGACCGTTTCGTGCTCATGTGCATCGAAGGCGAACTCCTCCAGCCGGATGCCGGCATCTCCCCAGCTCTTAATTGCCAAGTCGAGCTGAGCATAGCGCCGGTAATAGACCTCGCTCTTTTCGAACTCTTTTGAAAAGGCAAACAGAAGCTTTTTATGACCCATACTGACCAGATAATTGAGCAGATCGCCGATTTTTTCTTCTGAAATGAGAACCGAACCGAACTTTCCCGACGCTCCTTTGGGCAGGGTGCGATTGATAAGCACGGTCGGGATCTCGTGCTGCCCCAGATAATCGAAATAGCACTGCGGCAAACTCCCCTGTACAAAGAAGCCGGAGGCTTTCAGGGCCTTCTCTTTGAACTCTTCGGGCACCTGCTCCACATTTTTATCGTATATGATGAAATCCGCATTGATCTTATTACTGTTCATCAGCATGAAGTAAGAAAAGTAGATATCACGGCTATGGCTGTTCTCGGGATTCTCCTGGTCAGTAAGCCAATGGCTGCGGGTGCGGTCGACCAGCATGCCGATATAACGGGTCGGTGCCTCTTCATAAGGGATAGTGACCGTGGAACCGGCGCCCTGCCGCGGCTGCAGGTAGCCGAGACTGGCCAGATAGGCAGTGGCCTTATTCACAGTTTGGGGATTTACACCGTATGTTTCCGAGAGTCTGCGGATAGGCGGAATTTTTTCCCCAACCGTGTATACTCCGGCAACAATATCGCGCCGAATGATATCGGCGATTTCCAAGTATTTATGTTTAGCGTTTGACTGCGTGTTCATCACTCAAAGTATGAAAGTAAAACGGTCATTTGTCAACTAAAATATAACACAATTCCTATTTTTTCTTCAATTGTATGTTACAATTTTTATACAACCACGGTGCACCTGCAGTCAGCCAGAGCCCTACAAAGAAGTAGCGTATGAGATCCGCCACCATAAAGTCGACTGGAAACAGCACAGCAAACAGCCCCTTGAGCCCGATCCGGATGGCTAACAGCAGCCCCAGACCGACGAACAGTTTAAGCGCCTGCAGCCACCAGGCCGCCTGTACTTCGAAATGGATATAACGGTCCTCCAGCACATATCCCAGCCAGAAACCCAGCAGCGCACCAAAGGGCTTTATATAGTTCTCGTCCTTGAAGAGAAACAGACCGACACCCAGCGGCAGTACAACCAGCAGCAGGAGCAGCTTGTTTTTGCGCCGGGCCGCAACGTCGAATACCCGGTTTATGATCAGGACCGTCAACACTCCGGCTGCCACTCCGCCGATTACATCGCTCGGCCAGTGGACCCCCAGATACATGCGGGAGAGTGCGACCAGGATGATCAGAGCCGTGCCGAGCAGATACATCCACCGCCGGCGGAGGGTGGTCATCATGCCGGTCCAAAATGCAGTCGCCCCCTGGGTATGGCCGCTGGGAAAGGCGTAACCGGTGGCAGTGTGCAGGCGCTGCGACTCGATCCCTTCCACCCCGATCGGCCGCTCGATACGAAAGCTGTTTTTCAGCAGCGGATTCACCACAGCACTGGCCAGAAAAGCGAAACCGACCCGGTAGCCCAGGCGCTTGTTCCCGCACCACAGAAACCAGGCCGCCAATACAATGAAGAACGGCTCTTCGGCGGTCATAGTGATGGCCTGAAACACCACATCCAGCAACGGCGATCGTATCTGCTGAATCGCCATAATTAATTCGACTTGCAGTTCCATCCCCAAATCATACGCGCGGACACACGCACTTGTCAACTTTCCGGTCTAGTGACCGAAACCGATCGAATCCGCCCTTTCTCAGCCTTGACCCCTCGGCTTTCCCGGGGTATTATTTTCTCCATGAAAGTAAATACACAGAACTCAGAAGATACAAACTCCACCGCACCGGCCGCGAACACGGCCGGGCCCGAGCCGCTGCCGACCTGGAAAAAGCTTATGTACGCCCTGGGGCAGCTGGGCTGGGCCCTGACCAGTTACGCCCCCGGGATGCTGCTGGTCTACTACTACATGCCGCCGGATTCGGGCCAGCGAACCTTTCCGCCGCAGATCTTTCAGGGCTCGGTATTAGGCGTGCTGACGGTCATCGGTCTGGCCTATGCGGCCGGCCGGCTCTTCGATGCGGTCACCGACCCGCTGATTGCCGGACTCAGCGACCGGTCCACCCATCCGATGGGGAGGCGACGCTTCTTTCTCTCTGTCAGTATCCTGCCCTTCAGCCTGCTCAGTTTCCTGGTCTTTTTTCCGCCGCAGTCCGGAG
>CAZAMY010000252.1:0-4630 GCA_964485995.1 uncultured Sediminispirochaeta sp. | reverse complement strand
GCTTTTTGCGTGAAACGGGCATTAAAGTGACCCCGGCAGGCGCTATCACCGGTTTTCCAGAGGTGCTGGATGGACGGGTGAAGACCCTGCACCCGGTAGTGCATGCCGGTATCTTGGCCCGCCGCAGTTTGCGCGAGGATATGCGTACTCTGCAGGAATTTTCTATTCAGCAGATAGACTGGGTGGTGGTGAATCTTTACCCCTTCAGAGAGAAGCGAAAGGAGCTGGAAGATGAGGCTGCACTGCTGGAGTTTATCGATATCGGCGGTCCGACCATGATTCGCGCCGCCGCAAAGAACTTTCATGATGTAGCGGTGGTGTGTGATCCCGGCGATTACCGGTGGATCCAGAAGGAGTGTGCAGAGCAGGGCTCCCTCTCGACGGAGAGCCGGCGCTATCTGGCCGCCAAAGTATTTCGTTTAATGTCGGAGTATGATGCGGCCATCGCCGGATTTCTCGAGAGTTAGTTTTCGGTAGTAGAATGCACCCAGCCCCGGAACCGATTATTTCGGAGATATGCGGACGCCACAATCTGCAGTACAGCCAGTTGGTGGGGTTCCGGCTGGGGACGGCGGGCGCTGAACCGATGCAGGAGATCTACGATACCTGGATCGATTCCGGATTTCATGGTCAGATGGCCTACCTTGCCAGGCATGCCCATCATAAATACCATCCCGAACAGCTGTTGCACGGGGCTAAGAGCATTATCCAGGTGCTTATGCCCTATTTCCGTCCCCGAACCCGGCAGCCTCTGCCGGCGGGCTGGGGCCGGGTTGCCCGTTACGCCTGGGGCCGGGATTATCACAAGGTTCTGAAAAAGCGGCTTACCGCTGTGTGCCGAGATCTTGCGACCGAGTTCCCGGGAGAGGGGTTTCGCGCCTTTGTGGACTCCGGCCCCCTGGATGAGCGCTACTATGCCCGGTTGGCCCGTTTCGGTGGAATCGGCCGGAACGGACTGCTGATTCACCCCCGTTTCGGCAGCTGGATATTTCTGGGAGAAATTCTCACGACGCTATCACTCACAAACAGTCGGCCGGATGGTGTGCACACGCCGCGCCAGAGCAGCCAGCCCGGCGACTCAGCACCCGCAGCGGATGCTGTGCCGCAGCCGGGAGAGATATGTCCGCCCGCCTGTACGAACTGCCGCCGAAAGTGCCCCACCGGCGCATTGCGGGCGGACGGCCGCTTCGACGCACGCCTGTGCATCAGTTATCTCACTATCGAATACCCTGGCAGCATACCGCCTGAGCTGCGCCCGTTGATGGGCGACTGGCTGTTCGGCTGTGATATCTGTCAGGATGTCTGCCCCTTGAACCAACGGGTCCCCGAAACAGACGAAGCGGACTTCAGACGGGATATCGCCGGACAGGCCCGGGATTTGCAGCAGATACTGGGCCTGCGAAGCCGGGAAGAGATGGTCGAACAATTCGCCGGATCTCCCCTCATGCGGGCCAGCCTTGAACAGCTGCTGCGCAATGCATGTATTGTAGCGACAAATAGTGGTGCCCTGCATCTGCGCCCGGCTATTGAACAGCTCCTCAGCTACAGTGATCCGGTGGTGGCCGAACAGGCTGATTGGGCCTTACGAAACATTTGACCGTACCTCAGATTTCGGTGTACTCTAAGATCATGAACTCCCAGTTTGCCTCTTATGAGCTTGTCGATACCGAAATTATACTAAATCAGCGCAGAATGATTGAATCTCAAACCGTGATGTGTGAAGCCCTCGAGGCTGTTACCGAGGCGGTTTTGATATTGAACTCGAATCGGCAGATCGTATATGCCAATACCGCTGTGCGGCAATTTGCCGAATTCGCGAGCCTTGATGAGATAATCGGATGGAGACCCGGCAACCTGCTGAGTTGTGTGCACGCCCGGGGTCTGGAGAACAACTGCGGCACTACTGCTTTTTGTAGATACTGCGGAGCTGCTGATGTAATTGTTAGAACATTTGATGAGGCGCTCGATGATACTTCCAGCCTGAAGGAGTGCCGTATTCGCCGCGCCGACGGCAGTGGATTAGACTTGATCGTGAAAGGGCGCCGGCTGCGGATGGAAGATGAAACATTTTCTCTTTTCAGCATGCAGGATATCAGTGACCGCAAGCGGCGGAGAATTCTCGAGCGGATCTTCTTCCACGACATACTGAACACAGTTGGTGGTATCCGGAGTTTGGCAGAGCTGCAGCTGCAGAGCGATGCTGAGAGTCCTTCTCCGCATATACAGGAGCTTCTGTTTACGCTCTCCAACGATTTGATACATGAAATTCAGGCTCAGCAGGATCTCACCGCTGCCGAAGCCGGCGAACTCACCAGCACTTTTATTGCCTATCCGGCCGATGCTGTACTGCAGCAGGTGGTGGACCGCTACCGCAGCCACCATCTCTCCCAGGACAAGCACATTAGTTTTATGCAAAAATCCGAGAACCGAATGGTGACCACCGATGAGCGCATTCTGCAGAGAGTACTGGGGAATATGCTGCGCAACGCCCTTGAAGCCAGCCGAAAGGGCGAGGTGATCGAGGTGGGAAGCGAATATATGGACGGAGCAGTGAAGTTCTGGGTCTACAACCGGGGAGTGATCCCGAAGGATGCTCAAATGCAGATTTTTCAACGCTCCTTTTCTACGAAAGGATCCCGCCGAGGCTTGGGTACCTACAGTATCAAGCTGCTCACTGAGAACTATCTGCACGGCCAGGTCGGGTTCAGAAGCTCTGAGGAGAAAGGAACACTTTTTTATGTCATTATCCCTGAAAAAATCTCTGTTTAAGGGTATCCGGCGCAGCTACAAACAGAAAATCGGCATGCCTCCGGGCAGCCTTATAGAATCGAAATCCACCACCGAAACCGCTTACGAGCTGTTTGATTTTACCGCCGAGGAGTACCATGAGTATCACGGCAGCGGTATTCCGGAGTTCGAGCGCTTTGAAAACCAGTCGACCGTCACCTGGCTCAACATAGTCGGTGTCGAGGATGACGAGCTCCTGCGCAAAATTGGCGAACAGTTTCGGATTCATCCGGTGGTGCTGGAGGATATTCAGAATACCGTTCAGCGGCCAAAAATAGAAGAGTATGAAAACTTCCTTTTCTTCACCCTCAGAATGATGCGCTGGAGCGAGGATGACGGCGAGATCATCAGTGAACAGCTGAGCGTCATCATCGGTGATCACTTCGTTATCTCTTTTCAAGAGCAGCCCGGCGATGTGTTCGAATCTATCCGCAGCCGGATTAGAGAAGGTAAAGGCAGAATCAGACGGCACGCTGCGGACTATCTCGGGTATGCGCTGCTTGATATGGTGGTGGACACCTACTTTCTCATCATGGAGCGGCTCGAGGATATTATGGAGGACATAGAAGAGGGAATTGTTGACGGAGAAGGACATAAGGTGATGGATAACCTGCGGGAGGTGCGCAAACGTCTCATTGCGATTAGGCGGGCGGTATGGCCTTTGCGGGAGATGATGAACCTGGTACAGAAGCAGGAACTGACTTTGATTGAGTCGGCCACCCGCATCTATTTCAAAGATCTCTATGATCATGTTCTGCGAATCATCGATACCCTCGAGCTTATGAAGGAGACCAGCTCGGCACTGGCTGAGTCGTATCAGACCGAACTGAGTAACGATATGAACAGCGTAATGAAGGTTCTCACCATTATCGCCACAATTTTCATACCACTGACCTTTGTCGCCGGAATCTACGGGATGAACTTCCAGCATATGCCCGAACTCGCGGTGCCGTGGGCATATCCGGCTGTGTTGGTAGTTATGCTGATTGTGGCGCTGGTGATGCTGATCTTTTTTAAATACAAAAAGTGGCTGTAGAATTTTACTATGCTCAAAGCTATAAGGAGGAACAAACGTGAACGGTTTTATTCCAATTACGGATGATGTGTACTATGTCGGTGTGAACGACCGGGAAACACATCTTTTCGAGAATATGTGGCCCCTGCCCAAGGGAGTAACCTACAATTCATATGTAATCAAAGATGAGAAGAATGTATTAGTCGATACGGTAAAAGTGTCAAAGATGGCGCTCTTCCTGCAAAAACTGCGCGGGCTCCTGGAAGGGGAGACCCTCGATTACCTGGTGATCAACCACATGGAACCGGATCACTCCGGTGCGATTCTGGAGATTATTCAAAACTATCCTGAAGTAAAGATCGTAGGCAATAATAAAACCTTCGATTTCCTCAAAGGCTTTTACGGCATTGAAGAGAACCTGCATGAGGTAAAAGACGGCGATGAAATCAATCTGGGTAAACACAGCCTGAAGTTCTATCTTACTCCCATGGTGCACTGGCCGGAAACCATGATGACTTATGATCAGAACGACAAGATTCTGTTTGCCGGGGATGCCTTCGGCGGTTTCGGTTCGCTCGACGGCGGCGTATTCGATGATGAGGTAAATATCGAATACTACGAAAACGAGATCCGCCGGTATTACTCGAATATTGTCGGGAAGTTCGGCCCGATGGTGCAGAAGGCCCTGAAAAAGCTGGAGGGGCTGGATGTCAAGATTGTGGCCTCGACCCACGGGCCGGTGTGGCGCAGCAATCCCCAGCGCATCATCAACAGCTACGACCGCTGGAGCCGCTACGAGGCGGAACCGGGTGTGGTAATAGTCTTCGG
>CAZAMY010000251.1:0-4644 GCA_964485995.1 uncultured Sediminispirochaeta sp. | reverse complement strand
TGGAAGATGCATTGATTCAGTGGCTGACACAGAAGGCCGAAGCGATCGGGCTGGCCGGCTATTTTTCAGACTGGTCGCTGATTTTCTCCGGCGGCGCGCTATTTTCTAACGGCAACTACTATGTGGCCGATCTGGCAACACTGCAAACTGACAGTTATGATGCCTGGTTCAGCGGGTTTGAAGCGGAATGGTCCTGGAGCCCGAGCAGGGCGGTGCAGTTCGCATCTTCGCTGTATACCGAAAGCCGCCACTACCTGCACAGAAAGGCTCTGAACGAAGACGGCAGTCTAGGCGATGAGCTGCTTTCTACCGTGAATGCGGGCGGCCAATTCGAGGCCGACTGGACCCCGGATGATCGGGTGTATTTCATTTTGGCACTCTTCGGCGGCAGAACCTTCTCGAATGATCCGAACTACGACGCATGGAATATCGGACTACGTGGTTCGGTAGAATACGGATTTTAAAAGCGGTTGAACAGCTGTAGCGCTTTCTCTATTATAGAGGCATGGCAGATATAAAATACCACAGTACCAGGAACGGCAAGGATGCTGTCTCTTTTTCAGAGGCAGTAGTGCAGGGAATTGCACCGGACGGGGGCTTGTTTGTTCCGGCGGAGTTTCCTTCGATTGATATTCGCGACCCGCACCTGCAGAAACTCTCCTATCGGCAGCTGGCGGAGTACATTCTCTCGCTCTTTATTCCCGATTTTACGCGGGAAGAGCTGGCGGAGTGTGTCCGCGGGGCGTACGATCAAAAGTTTCGCGATCAGGGGATTGCGCCTATTCACAGCTGCGGGAACGCCCACTTTATCGAACTGCATCACGGGCGGACGCTGGCCTTCAAGGATATGGCCCTCTCCATTCTCCCGCTCTTCCTCACCACCGCGGCAAAAAAACTCGGAATAGATGACACCATCGTTATCCTGACCGCCACCAGCGGCGACACCGGCAAGGCTGCTCTGGAGGGCTTTGCCGATGTGGACGGGGTGAAAATTGTGGTGTTTTATCCGACCGACGGGGTGAGTGACGTACAGAAGCGGCAGATGACCACCCAGGAAGGCTCCAACACGCATGTAGTCGGTATCGCCGGCAATTTCGACGATGCTCAGAACGGGGTCAAGGCGATTTTCGGCGACGCAGATTTGCGGGCCAAAATTTCTGAGCGGGGCTACCGCTTCTCCAGCGCCAATTCGATCAACCCCGGGCGCCTGCTGCCGCAGATTGTCTATTACCTCAACGGCTACCTGGAGCTGCTGCGGCGGGGAGAGCTGCAGGCCGGCGAACCGGTCAACGTGGTGGTGCCTACCGGTAACTTCGGCAATATTCTGGCTGCCTGGTACGCCGGACGGATGGGGCTGCCGGTGAACAAGTTTATCTGTGCCTCCAACCGCAACAATGTACTCACCGACTTTATCAACACCGGCCGCTACGATCTGAACCGCGACTTTTCGGCGACCATCAGTCCTTCGATGGACATTCTCATCTCCAGCAATCTGGAGCGCTTCCTCTACGAACTCTCCGGCCGTAATCCGCAGACCGTCACCGAGCTGATGCAGGAGTTGAAGAGCACCGGAGCGTATGAGATTACTCCCGGGATGAAAGCGGGCATGGCCAACTTTTACGGCAACTTTGCCGACGACAGCGAGACGGTACAAACCATCGGACAGCTGTACAGCGATTACGGCTACGTAGTCGACACGCACACCGCTGTCGGATACCGGGTCTACAAAAAGTATGTAGACGAGAGCGGCGACCAGACCCCAGCCTTGATCGCCTCTACTGCCAGTCCCTTTAAGTTCGGGCGCAGTGTGGCGGAAGGCATCGGAATCGAGACCGAGGGGCGCAGCGATTTCGAGCTGATCGATCTACTGTCGAAATACAGCGGCCTGAAAGTGCCGGAACCGATCCGCGGAATCGCCGACCGGCCGGTGCTGCATCCCGGCACTTGCAGTAAGGACGATATGAAGTCCGCCGTAGAGGAGTATCTGCAATGAAGTATATCACCATCCTGGTCGACGGAATGGCCGACTATCCGATAGAAGCGCTCGGCGGAAAGACTCCCCTCGAGTCAGCCAAGATTCCAGCCATCAACGCCCTGGCCCGGCGTGGAGAGGTGGGCATGGTGCAGACGGTGCCTGCGGGTATGGCCCCCGGCTCGGATGTGGCTAACCTGGCGCTGATGGGCTATGAGCCGGAGCTGTACCATACCGGCCGCTCACCACTGGAGGCGGCCAGCATGGGCGTTGAGCTTTCGGAGACCGATATCACCTTCCGCTGTAACCTGGTGACCCTGGGCGGCGGTGGTGGTTTCGAAACCCGGACCATGCTCGACCATTCTGCGGGCGAGATCAGTAATGATGAGGCGCGTCAATTAATTGAATTAATCGATGAGCGGCTAGGGACTGAAGATTTTAAGTTTTATCCGGGGGTCAGTTACCGCCATCTGCTGGTGTGGAAGCACGGGCCCTGGGGCTTCGAGCTAACCCCGCCGCACGATATTCTGGGGCAGGGGATTGCCGGGCATCTGCCCGCCGGCGAGCACGGACCGCTGTTTCTGGATATGACCAAGCGTTCGGTGGAGCTGCTGGAGGAGCATCCGGTGAACCGGGCCCGCCGGGAGCGCGGCGAAAATCCCGCCAACTCCATCTGGATGTGGGGCGAGGGGAAGCGGCCGCAGCTGACGCCGTTCAAGGAGAAGTACGGATTGAGCGGGGCGGTGATTTCGGCGGTCGACCTTATTTTCGGCATCGGCATTCTGGCCGGTCTGCGGCCGATCCATGTACAGGGGGCTACCGGCAACATCCACACCAATTTTGATGGAAAAGCGGCCGCTGCTATCGAGGCGCTCGGTGGAGATGAAGATTACGTATATCTGCATCTGGAGGCGCCGGATGAGTGTGGGCACCAGGGCGACCTGCAGGGCAAGATCCGTTCCATCGAGCTGATCGACCAGAAGGTGGTGCAGCCCATTCAATCCGCACTGGAGGCCTCTGGGGAGGAGTACCGCATGCTGATTCTGCCGGACCATCCGACCCCTCTGGCGGTGCGCACCCACGTATCCGAACCGGTGCCCTATGTGCTGTTCGACAGCAGTCGGGCCGGCGAGGAACAGGAGCAGCAGTTTACCGAGAGCTCCGGGCGGGCCGCCGGCAATTTCTACGCCACCGGGCCGGAGCTGCTGCAGCACTATTTGAGAAAGTAGAGCCGGAAGAAGCAGCGATGAGTGAGTGTGTAGTAGTAATCGGTGAAGCAGACCCGAAAAAGGATATGGATAGCGTTCGCGCGCTCTTCAGGCAGTATGTGACAGAGCTGGACGAGGACCTTGGTTTTCAGGGCTTTGAGGAAGAGCTGCAGAACCTGCCCGGCGACTACAGCTGGCCCTCCGGAAGTCTGTATCTGGCCTGGGCCGATGAGCAGCCGGCCGGCTGCATCGCTATGCGCCGCATAGATGCGCACACCTGCGAAATGAAGCGTCTGTTTGTGCGGCCGGAGTACCGCAGCCGAAAGCTCGGCCGCTACCTGGTCCGTACTATTGTCGCGTCGGCTCGCGCCCACAACTACGAGGTCATGAAGCTCGATTCGCTCACACGATTAAAATCGGCGTATAATCTTTACAGGAGTTTCGGTTTTCAGGACACGCAGCCGTATACCTACAATCCGCTGCCCGCAGCGGTGTATATGGAACTCAAACTGTAGATTTCCTGGTGAGGAAAAAGACAATCATAAGCAACGGGGCGGACAGGCTCAATATGAAGGGCCCCGGCAGGAACTCGGCGAGTCTCCCGGCAATGTAGGGAAAGATGCTGGCGCCCAAGCCGCCGGCCGCGACGGCCAGAGTTGTCACGGTTTCATGCCCGGAAGAACCGGTGGTAGCGATTATCAGCGGCCATATCCCCGAAAAGGAGATTGCCGCGAGGGCAACCGCCAGCCAGAGCAGCGGTTCGCTGCCGGCCCACACCAGCAACACAGAAGCGGCGGCTCCGGTCAGGGACAGTACCCTCAAGAGCGCAGTTGCCGAGAAATGCGTGGTGAGGCGGGCGGTAACAAGCCGTCCTCCGAGTATACCCATCCAGAACAGGGTGGGCGCGAGTTTTGCCCGGACTGCCGGCACATCGTAATACAACTGCATCACAGTCGGCGCCCAGCCGAAAATCACCACCTCGGCCCCGACATACAGCCCAATCGCAGTGCAGCCCCGCAGTACCGGGCGCCAGCGAATCTTACTATTCTGTGTAGGCGGATGTTGAAAGCGCTCCGGCCTGATAAAGATACCGATGACCAGCGCCGCCGCAGAAATTGCACTGAGAGCGAGAAACAGGCTGCGCCATTGATCGGCGCCGAGGGGTTGTGTTACTGCCAGGTAGACCGGTGCCAGCAGCGCGCCCAATGCAAAAAAGGCCTGAGTGATGGATACAATGCGGCCGGCTTCGGCCTCATTGACTGCAGTAATAACCTGGAGAGTTGTAGTGTGGCTCTCGATAATGCCACCGGCACCGCCCGCGAACACCAGGGCGAGGGCCAACAATACGATAGCCGAGGTCGTGCCGGCGGTCAAGAGTGCGACAACATACACTCCGGCGAACACGGTGAGCAGCAGCAGCCTGGCCCGCAGTCCTCGTATCAGCAGGGTCAGCATGATGAAGCC
>CAZAMY010000250.1:2851-4654 GCA_964485995.1 uncultured Sediminispirochaeta sp. | reverse complement strand
CTGGCATATAGCCATCTTATTGTCCATCCCAGAATCAAACCTAAGAGAGGAAGCGCTATTATCAAGATCAGTGACATCGCATTCCTCCGCGTTTAGATTAACGTTCATCATATAGTTTGGTAATGTATCTGTCAAGGATTATATCAACGAGATACTAATTTTAACTTTTTAGACTAATTAGTAACAACAGAATTAATTACATTTGAGATAAGGCTTTCATAACCGCATTCACATCGGGTGCAACACTCTTTAGTCCCAGATAGAGGAACGCATCCGCCCCCTGAAAAATAGCAGGTATGAACAAAACCGCCTTGATGTATTCACGGTCCCGTTCGCTCACCAACCCCTCCAGGTGCTCCCGGGCCTGATCTAGATCGAACATAATCGGCTGCCTCTGGGCAAGAAAACGTTTATAAAGCTCATCACTCTTGCGCAGAACTATGTTACTGGTCCGCTCTTTATCAAACCCGACCGAATCAAAAATGATCCAGCTGTCGTCCTTTTTCGAAAGAATTGCCGCATACAGGGCACCAGTTCGTTGTGAAATCTTCATCAAAGATTTCAGAATTCCGATTTTTCCGCTCCTGTACTGCTGCAGAAATACATCATACTGAAAGCCGGCCTCATTCACCACATCATAACCGGAAAGATCTTTGTCACGCGGAATGTTTTCATCAGTACGACTCTCACTCTCGTCTATGGTAAATGAGAGATCTACATCTCCAAACCCGATGATGCTCTCTAAGCTGGTTTCATCTCCCTCTTCGGATTCGGATACGACTTCCTTATCGAGCACAGAATCGATGAGATCCTTTAACTCGGCATTATCTGGAGTAGTTGGTGCCTTCAAAGTTGAATCATCAACTTGAAAGGTTCCGTCCTGATATACAATTGTCTCTGACTGCTTATCTTCAGCATCTGGAGCTCCGGTCCCGATAACCTCCTTCAGGTTGTAACGGTAAACTCCGCTTTCAACCTCTTGGCCCAAGGCCGCTTCGACTTCTTGCGCCTCTTCTAACTCTTCGGCCTCTTCTAACTCCTCAACCTCTTCCAGCTCTTCGACCTCTTCGATTTCTTCGACCTCTTCGAGTTCAGACAACTCTTCGGCGTCCTCTGCGGATCCTATCTCTTCCAGCTCTTCTATCTCCTCGACTTCCTCCGCTTCCTCTTCTGTATTGGAAACTTCATCACTCTTATACTTATCAAAATCTTCAGGCCCTTCATGCGGAGTATCATGCTTGCTCGTCATTGGGCTGCCCTCCTTCAGCTCATCCGAGAGTTCCTCTACTTCATCAACCTCTTCCTCTCCTGAGCCAACCACTTCAAGATACCCTTGTACGGGAACACTGCTGTAATCATACACACCGGCTGTATTGTATCCGTAATACGTATCATTCGCAGCACTACGCATTTGATAGAAGGCACCTTCTTCATCAGCCACTGACTCTAGTTCTTCAACTGCTTCTTCCTCAACTGCTGCTTCACTGCCGACGACCTCTAGTTCGGCTACTTTCTCCTTCGCTTCAGCCGGTTCCACATGCTCTATCTTTTCTATGCTCTCGATAGCACGATCTTTTTGTTCCTCAGAAAATGAACCCCACCCCTCTAAATCTGAATGAATCAGATGCGTGAGATCACTTTGCAGCACATCACTGCTCAACGTAGCCGAAATTGCCTCTTCAGACTCTCCCTCTTTGGCTTCTATCTCTTCAGTCCCTGCTTCACCGGACTCCGCCGGCGCTTCAAACTCTTCGAGTTCTTCAACCTCTTCGAGCTCCTCAGATTCTTCCAGCTCGGCCGGTT
>CAZAMY010000250.1:0-2751 GCA_964485995.1 uncultured Sediminispirochaeta sp. | reverse complement strand
CTCTTCCATTGCTTCTAAGTCTTCCGGCTCTTCAGGTTCAGGTTCCTCTATCTCCCCAGTCGATTCCTCTTCTTCTAGCTCGCCGGGCTCCGCCTGTGCTTCGGGCTCCTCCGCCGGTGTTTCAAACTCTTCGAGTTCTTCAACCTCTTCGAGTTCCTCGACCTCTTCCAAGTCCTCTAGGTCCTCGGATTCTTCCGGCTCGGCCAATTCAGCTTCGGATACCTCTTCAGTCTCTGCAAGTTCTTCCGGCTCTTCAGGTTCAGGTTCCTCTATCTCCCCAGTCGATTCCTCTTCTTCGAGCTCGCCGGGCTCCGCCTGTGCTTCGGGCTCCTCCGCCGGCGCTTCAAACTCTTCGAGTTCTTCAACCTCTTCGAGCTCCTCGACCTCTTCCAAGTCCTCTAGGTCCTCGGATTCTTCCGGCTCGGTCAGTTCAGCTTCGGATACCTCTTCAGTCTCTGCAAGTTCTTCCGGCTCTTCGGCTTCCTCAGCCTCCTCGACCTCTTCCAAGTCCTCTAGGTCTTCCGGCTCTTCAACTTCCTCAAAGGACTCTAAGTCCTCCGGTTCGGCAGCTTGTTCTTCGGCTGCCTGCTGCCGTGCTACCTCTTTTACCGGAGCAGTACCGGTAGTGCCCCCGGCCTGTGATGTAGGCACTGGAGGGGTTGGTTGGGCCTCTATGCTCTTTTGAAGCGAGAGAATTTTCTGGACAACTTCTTCAATGTTCTCGAGGCTGACCTGAGATGTAGGTTGCGCCTCGCTTCGGCGATCTAAAATATTGAAAATATCCTGCCAGCTTTCATCGAATAGCTGGTCAATTTTCTCCTCTTTTTCGCCTTTGATTTTGCCAAGACCCTTCTTCATTTCCCCTTTTAAGGATTGTTTACGCCGGCCGATTTCATTTCTGAGCTGACCCCAATCAAGGCGATCTTGGTTTTCAATGAATTCTCGAATAAATTCCAACTGAAACCGTTTAAGCCGGTTCCGGATAATTACTTCCCGATCCTGTCGCAAGCTGAATATAAGCAGCAGTAATAAAAACACAGTGACCCCGGAGGCAGTCAACAGTACAACCTTCAGTGCTCCCCCCATCTCAAACACCCTCTGGTTCACGAGTATCCCAACATTGCCATAGCCGTCGGTCGATGTGCTCATCAGCACAAATCGCTGTCCAGACTCCTCATCTCGGTATACAAGCCGCTCTTCTATCAGGTTGTTTCTCCAGCGACGGGTAGCTGTAGCTTTTATTTCTTCTTCTGCTAATCCTTCTCCAAAAAACAGATATCCGTTGCTGGTAAGATTTACCTCGCGCCCCACTTGGAGGATTCCTCTTGAAACCAAAAAGAGTTCGAGACTGGTTTTATCGACATAAAAGAGTGCTGTACCTCGAAACTGGTCTAGATCATCGAATAGAGCAAATTGATATACAAAGCGATTTTGGTCGGAATCTAATATAACCTCTGCCGCTTGTTCCGGATCAATTTTCAACTGATCCAATGGAATAGTGGTGGTGGTGTCGTCGATAACCTTATAAATAACCCGATAGTCTCCTCGCCGCTCTATGTCTGATTCGCGGGTACTGTAATGAATCTTATTATCGCCATCTATAAAGCGGACAAACAGAAGGCCCTGGTATTCACTGTGAAGGGTATCAAACAGATTGTTGTGCTGAAAAATATATTCCCTGTCCCAGTTCGGACTAAAGATTTTCTGTACATCTACCTGTGAAAGAACAGCAGAAAAGCGATTTTGATACTGCTGGTGAAAGGCCTCGATTTCTGATTTCTTTTTTTCCAGTTCCTGATTATAGAGCTCGGTCACCCGCTGGTTGTAAAAATTGGCTTCGATGTATTCAAACAGTCCTGAGTATGCCAGGAAAGCGAATGCTGTGACGAGGATTATTGATATGAGTAGACTGATAGATACTCTTTGAATATTGCTCATACCGGTCTTCTGTGTGCAGTGTACTCCTTTTGTCTGTTTTTCTCTACATCTCCACTTATATTTATCGGCAATTGAAAATTACTTCATTAATTAAAATGGGCACCCCGAGTCGGGTGCCCATATTATATCAATACATATGTAAGCAGGTAAACTGTTTCAGCTACTCACTCTTTTTCTCTTCTTCAGAAGATTCCTCGGATGCAGCCTCTCCAGCCTTCTCTTCCTCAGCCGGGGCTTCGGCTTCAACTGACTCTTCAGCCTTTTCAGCCTGAGCCTCTTCAACTGCCGACTCCTCGGCCTTTGCTTCAGATTCGGTTTCGGCTTCTTTTTCTTCCGTCGTTTCCTCAGCCTTTTCAGCCTTTGCTGCCTTTTCTGCCGGTTTCTTTTCGGCTTTGGCCTTTTTAGTAGCCTTTTTCTTGCCCTTCTTCTGCTCGGAAACCTCTTCCTCTACCAGTTCAAGCAGCACCATCTCGGCTGCATCGCCCTGTCGATAGCCAAGTTTCAGAATACGGGTATATCCACCGGGCCGCTCTTTATAGCGGGGACCGAGATCGGTAAAGAGCTTTGCCAGAATCTCTTTATCTTTGATATCTTTACCGATGATCCGGCGGTTATGAACACTGTCTTCTTTCGCACGAGTGATCATTTTTTCCGCGGTGCGGCGAATTGCCAGAGCTTTTGCCTTGGTTGTTTTAATTCTTTCATACCGGAAGAGCGAAGTCGTCATATTCCGGTGAAGGGACCTTCTATGACTCGCCTTTCTGCCAAGTCTGTTAAATCCAATTTTATGCTTCATCGTTCTCGTCCTTGTTC
>CAZAMY010000249.1:0-4664 GCA_964485995.1 uncultured Sediminispirochaeta sp. | reverse complement strand
ATATGTGCGGAGATCTTTTAGAGGTCGAGCGTGAAGCCCATCTCAATAACAATGATGGAGAATCGGAGAAGGCGCTATCCCAGCACAAACAGCTATTAACGGCTATTAAAAATAGGGACGAGGAACAGTCGCAGAACCTGATGCGCAACCATATCCTCAATATTTCAAAACTTATAAAGTCCAACCACCTGAACCAGGAAAACGAGTAAGCGGACGCCGCCCTGATGAAAGATACAACCCGCTTCCGGCCGCTCCTGTTTACGATTCTTGCACCGGTATTCTGGAGCACCGGCGGTGTTGGGCTGCGCCTGGTCGAGGCATCGGCATGGCAGGTGCTTTTCTGGCGATCCCTCTTCATGACGATCTTTCTCTTCTCCTGGAGTTTGATAAAAGACGGCCCCCGGATTCTCCCCTCCTATTACCGGACGGTGGTACAGGGCAAATGGGTAACCATATTCTTCACCTTTTCAATTATGTTTTATGTGTTTTCCATCACGAACACTACGGTAGCCGATTCGCTGCTCATTCAAGGCACTGCACCTATCCTGATAGTTTTCCTCGGATGGCTGCTCCTGGGAGAGCCGCTCAAGAGAGTAACCATTGCCGGTATTCTAACAGTTGCTCTAGGCATAACTGTGATCATGATTCCTTCATTACGGAACGGCGGCCTTTCAGGTAATTTTTTTGGCCTGGCAAAAGCGGGGGCCTTTGCAGCCGGCACCATCGCCATTCGAAAACGCAAGAGTGTTGCCTTACTACCAGCAATAACCACCGCTTCGGCTTTCACTACACTCATCTCCCTCTTGTTTGTCTCATCTCTCTCGGTCAGCCCCATTTCACTGTTGATACTCTGCTATCTCGGTTTTTTTCAAACCGGTATTGCGTTTCTGTTCTTCACCTCCTGGTCGGGCAAGCTCACCTCATCGATAACAGGTCTCATCGTAATTCTCGAAGCCGTTCTGGGGCCGCTTTGGGTATGGCTCTTTTTGAAGGTTAGACCTCCCGACACGACCGTGCTCGGCGGTGCAATTATAATTACCGCTCTCGTAACCCACACACTTCTGTTTTACAGAGGAGAAAATCCCGCCGGCAAAGCATGAAACTTGTTCTGCCGATATTTTTCTTCTATACTTAGTCTATTCCGTGTAAACGCGGTATGAGGTGCAAATGCAGTTAAATGGTTCCCGAAAAATACTTATTGCACTATTTTTGGTCCTCAGCACGGTAGTAGTCCTGTTCATTGTAACGAACCTGTACTTTCTTCGCGCCACCACCCGGTATTATCAGCAGCTGTACCTGAATCAGCAACACCTGCAGCTGCAGCTATCGGCAGCTGCGATTCAGGAGAACATTCAGAGCAGCCTCTCGGAAACCAGTATCCTGGCGCGCTACTCGCTGGTCGAATATGAACAGGGCCAGCGATCTGACGAATCAATCGATCGACTCTTGGAGGTCGAGCAGCACACCTACAGCATCGCGATCCTCTACGCCTATTTTCGTACTCCCGAAAAGCCGGAGTTTCTTCAAATCCTCGACGGACTCAAAGGGGAAGCTGCCCGCAAATTCGCGACTCAGTCGATCGCGGAGCACTGGGATAATATCCGTATACAGGCCGGGCTGGGCACTTCTGCCCCTGCCTACGTTTTCCCGCTGTATGCCGATAAAAACGCACAGTTGGCTAGCTTTGCATATCCGGTAACAGTGGAGGGAAGCTTTCAAGGCGTTCTCTTCGTAAGTATGGACCTAGGCCAGTTTGCCGAACGGTATTTACAGCCCTTCG
The DNA here is from genome assembly GCA_964485995.1 of uncultured Sediminispirochaeta sp. GTDB lineage: Bacteria > Spirochaetota > Spirochaetia > DSM-16054 > Sediminispirochaetaceae > DSBN01. The sequence goes on along the minus strand of CAZAMY010000249.1, from coordinate 2,884 downwards.
CTTCCTCCAAGGATTGCACCTATTTTATAACCAGTTCCGAGGGACGAATAGTCTGGTGCCCGAAGATGCAGCGCTTAAACGAACAGGCCACAAATATATTCCCTTTCTTTCCCGATCCGGAGGAGGTCCCGGACGGGAAGTCAATCGAGAGCAGCGCGCAGGGGAAGCAGCTCATCACCTGGAGCAGCGTGGATTTCGCAGACGCTCATTTTCATTTGGTAATGACGGTTCCGGAAGACTCGGTGACCGCAATCCCCACTCAGATACGAGTTCTGCAAATCGGAATCAACGCCCTGCTGCTGATTATTGCCGGGCTGGCCCTTTTCTATACCCTGAGACTGTTCAGGGCCCAAAAGCAGCATTCGGTGCAGGTAGAAAAGGAGAACCTGCTGCAGAAGAAGGTGACGGAGAAGACCCGCCAGCTGGAAAAGGCCGCCAATCGTTATTCCCTGCTGTTTGAAAATGCCAACGACGGAATCTTCATATTGAAGGACATGAAAATTATTCAGTGCAACAACCGGGCGACCCAGCTGTTCAATGCGCGCAGAGAAGAACTTCTCGGAAAATCACCCATCGACTTTTCTCCGGAACTGCAGGCCGAGAATATCTCATCCATAGAGAAAGCCAAGTACTACTCCCGCCGCTGCCTGAGCGGCATTCCGCAAATCTTTGAATGGCAGCATTTTGATGCACACGGAACCGAGTTCACCGCCGAAGTGAGCTTGAGCGCAATTAAAGTGGGAGAGGAAACCCTTTTTCAGTCCTTTATCCGTGACATCACGGCCCGTAAAACTATTGAGGAGAATCTTCAGCACTCAATTAAGGAACGCGAGATAATGCTGCAGGAAATCCATCACCGGGTAAAGAACAACCTGCAGATTATCGACAGTATCCTCAGCCTGCAGCGCAGTTATGCCGTCGAAAATGACCGGTCCCGTATTATCCCGCAGATCAGGCGGCGAATCGCTGCAATGGCCGAAGCCCACGAAACCATGTACCGCCAGCAGGATTTTAACACCGTCAATATGGCCGAGTTTCTGCAGCATTTAGTGTCCCAGATCGAGGGAACCTTCATCGGAACTCACAAGCGGGTTCAGCCCCAGTTCCAGGCCATCGGGCTGCCCCTGGAGAAGGGCCTGCTGGTGGGCTTCATTACCAGCGAATTAGTGGAGAATGCTTTTCTGCATACAAGTCCGCGGGATGGAAGGGGAGTAGCTATCCAAGTTTCGCTTACTATAGATCCGGGCAATCCGCACCACGCAGTTCTCGCGGTAGCGGACAATGGAGACCTTCCGGAGGGCAAGGAGGCCCTCAAAAACCCGGGACTTGGAATAGAACTGGTTTCGGCCTTGAGCGATCAACTGCAGGGTTCCATACACTGGAATACCAACACTCCCGGCACAGGGGTTCATGTGAGTCTGAGTTTTCCGAAAGATCCCGCCTGAGCACTTTTTAAGCCGGCGATTTAATCCAGCAGTGTCTTTTCCAGCAATTTCCTGAGTTCAGCAGGCAAGACAATACAAACCTTCCCAGCAGGGTATTCTAGGAGGTCTGAATCGCCGCTTACCAGATAGTCGGCCAGCTGTTCCAAAGCGAGGTTGATGAACACCTGATCCTGCGGGTCGCGGCACTGTGCAAGCTCCTTTGTTTCCTGGGGTTCGACAACTGTTTCGCTAAAGGGCAAGAATTCCTCAAGCAATGCCCTCCTCTCACTCGCGGTCAACTGAAATTTGGGATAGTTCAATACCTGAATCAATTCTAGGGTAGTGGACTTGCAGACAATCGGCCTGATCCGCTGCCAAATCCAAGCATCCCTCAACCAATTCCACTTTTCACGGGAGAAGAGCATTGCGGAGCTGAGAACCCCGGTATCCAAAACTACCCGAAGGGGCTCTATTTTCTTGTCCATTCAACGGCATCCTGCACATCCTGCTCGGTAATTCCTAGATTCTGCAGTTTCTCTCGCACCTCATCCGCCGCCTTGGTCCTTACCGGAGTAAGAATAATCTTGCCCTCCTTCTGCTCAACTTCGAAGTACTGGGTTTCTAAGCCTGAAAGTATCGATTTGGGGATGGTAATCTGGTTTTTGCTGGTCAGCTTACTTATCACTTTATCCTCCACTTATCATAGTAAGTATTCCTTACTTCCTTGTCAAGCAGAGTCGCCGGAACCCAGCACTAAGACCATCCACAACATTTCTATTTGACTTTACTTCCGAGCTTTATTATTATTTTACTGACCGTTGGTCACTAAATAACTAGTGGTCATATCATCTAACTGCGAGGGAATAGATGGGAATAAAAGAGAGACGGCTGCGAGAAAAAGAGGAGCGCCGCAGCGCGATCATCGAAGCTGCTAAAAAGGTGTTTTTAGAAAAAGGAATCGAACACGCCACCATGAAAGATATTGCCGCCGAGGCCGAGCTCAGCAAGGCCGCTCTCTACCTCTACTTCAAAAACCGTGAAGAACTGACCTTCGAGCTGCTGCACATCTCTTTTCTAAAAATCAAAGCGCTGATTCAGGCGGCCGCCGATCAGGAAATCGACGGATTCCACAAACTCAAGGCAGTCGGCGATGCGTTTATGCAGTTCTACCGGGACGAACCGGAGTACATCTACTTCTCACTGGTCATCGAACGCTATTCCTACTCAATCGCCAACAACCTGCCGGCCTCACAGCGCTGTCTGGAGCTGCTGAATGAAATTCAACATATCATCGAACACCTGCTGCACCAGGGTGTGCAGGACGGCTCGATACGGTCCGATCTCGATGTGGAAAAAACTGCGGTGGTGTTTATTCATGTGGCCACCAGCTTTATGCAGCGGGTCTCTACCCTGCAAGAAACCTTTGTTAAAGATGAACACTATGAGCCGAACGAACTGGT
>CAZAMY010000248.1:0-4665 GCA_964485995.1 uncultured Sediminispirochaeta sp. | reverse complement strand
AAGAGGGCTCCAAAAGCTAAGTGAGTTCCGGCGGATCCACCGCTGAACCGGCCGCCGGCGACACAGCTGCTGCGGCCAACCAATTCATCAACCTAGTGCGGGCCGAGACGCCCGCATCTTTTTGCCTGACCCAACTTCCCGCCCAGCTGATGCCCGGGGTTGCTATCGGCATCTCTACCGACCCCCTGCCTGCCCGCTTGGTCGACCTCTATGTGCTGCCCGTCGAACAGTACACCAGCGGGACCATCGAACGGCCGGGAAGAGAGCCGCCGGTGATTGCCTACGGCGCCGCGGAGCTGCTTCCGCTGGCCTTCGACTGCGGTTGCCGGGATTACCTCCGCGAACCCTGGAGTTTATCCGAACTACAACTGCGGGCAGCCCGTTATCTCCCGCCCCGCCGGATGCGCTTCAGCTGGGCGGTGGTCGAGATGCGCCGAAGTAGCCTGCTGTGTCTGCAGCGCCCCGGCAGCAGCGGCCCCGGCAGCCGGCCGGATCCCGGGCTGCCGTCGATAGAACTGTCACCGCCTGAAGCGGCGCTATTGAAGCAACTCCTGGCGTGTGGCGAGAACCCGGTCGCCCGGGAGTGCCTGCAGTATGCACTCCAGCCCACTCCCCGGACTTCGCAGCCGAAAGGCAGCCGCGCTGTGGATGTACACATCTCGGGGCTGCGAAAAAAGTTCAATCGCCTGGCCGGCTATCAGCTTATACCGTCACCAATTAGAAGTATTTACGGCTATGGATATCAACTTATCCACAGCTAATGCACACCTTATCCAAATTGTGGATAACTTGTGAGAAAATTTTGGATAAGTACTGATTATCATCGTGTTTATATCACTGTTTTATAGAGTGAAGTTGTAAGAAAATACATACGCATGGATTAATCATGTTTAATTATTATATTATAAGTAATTAACTTCACTATTATCTAGTTGTGAGGGTAAATTATGACACAGTTGCATTTTTTAATTGCTCACAACACTCAAATAACTCTAATGATGAGTACCGATAGAGTTGTGGATAACTTGTGTACTAGAACCGCTAAACTCCTCTATTAATTGGAGTTGCGAGCAATGTAGCTTCATGCTACTATTAGGCTCGAGACAAAGGATTGTGCCTGTGAAAAAAGCTGTAGTAGTTTCTGCGGCATACGTCGGATTTTTCCTAGTTAGCCTCACGCTCCTCACCGCGATCTCGCTTATTTTTACCTGGATAAGTAATTACTCTCCGGTCTACCAGTCCGCCGCCTTTATGCAGCACACACTGTCGAGTATGCTGCAGGTGCTCCCGGCCGCAATCGCTCTATCGCTGATGCTGGTGTTGCTGGTGCGTACCCGCAGTCGTACCCGCGCACCGCTCCTGAGCCTGTTCATCAGCATTCTGGCCATTGCCCTGTACGCCGGTGTCGCCTTCCTGCTGATGCAGCTCAGTGTGTACACAGAGAACCCGCAGGCCAGCAGCCTACCCTTTTACGAACAGCGGCTCACGCAGATCGAACAGTCTCTGCTGTACACCGGTACAATCCGCGATATCGACCAGGGCTACCAGATCTCGCCGCTTCTCCACACCGATCTGGATAAAGCCCAGGCTCCCCGCATCAGCTATTACCCGCAGGGAATCGCATATCCGGAAGAGTACAGAATAGAAACTGAAGAGACGCCCGCGATACTCGAATACAGCCAGGAGGTAAATCCCTTCTACGCATTCGTCAAACCACCTGTAATTATTGATCGCTTGCTCGGCGAACTAGAGGGGGTTAACGCTGCCCTGAAACAGAGCGCCGCCCGCAGCTGGATTTTACTGCTTCTCACTGCCGCCGCACACGTCCTGTTTCTCACCGGCAGTTGGAGCCTCATTCGCAGCAGCAGCTGGCCGCTGCTGAACGCGCTTCTATCACTACTGGTGTTCCGCGGATTCTTCTTCCTGGATGCCGCCTTCCGCGGGGGAATACTCTCTGAGCTGTTCAAAGTACTCGCGCTGGAAGAGTTTCTCTTTTTGGCAGCTCCGCTCGCATTCCTCCTGCTATCTGGTCTGTTCATTTTGTGGGGCTTAGTCTATAACCCGGCTCCAAAAGGAGCCGAAAATGAATAGATTCGCCGTGCGCAGCTTTGTTTTCATGGCAGGTGCTTTTTTGCTGGGGTATATCTACTTCTTCGTACAGCAATGGCTGCAGTATCCCGATGATACACTGCTCTATTTCTATAAAACACCGTGGATATTCGAAGAGGCGCTGAGACTTTTGATAGAACACTTTCCGGTAATATCGGTTAGTGCGGTTCTAATCGCCTTCTCCTCCTATCCGGCTGATCAGGCGAAACTGCTGGAGGGTACCGGAGTTATCTCCGTCTCCACCAGCCGAACCATCATTCTCTTTTTAGTGTTTACCCTCATCTACAGCATACTGAGCATAGGCCTGCTGCCGGAACTGCATGAATCCAGGCACAACCGTATCTATCAGAGCTCCCTGGCCCGCAGTTATCTGCAACAGGCCGAAACGGCCGAGCAGCAGGGAAACCTGGAAAAAGCCTACAGCCTCTACCGCGACTATCTGAGTATAGACAGCGAGACCCGCGCTATTAAAGAGAAGGTGAATTACCTCGAGGGCCAGGTGAGCCTTCAGGAAGCCCAGAAAAAACAGCGCATCACACAGGATGAACCGCTGAACACCCTCTGGCACGATGAATACCGGGACATGAGTGCCAGGGAGCTGGTGGAAAAGGGGCGCCGGGCACTCGACAATAATGATCCATTCACCGCCCATTATATGGCGCTGATTGCGCAGCGGTTGGCTCAGCGCGAAGACCGGAGCAGAGAAGATGCAAAACGGCTGGCCGCTCGCGCGTGGGAGGCGATCGGTGCGATGGAACCGAGCAGAGAGGAGCAGCAGGCCCGTGAGACCTACAACCAAAAGGTCAGCGGCTACGAAGCCCTTACCCGTCAGCAGCCCGTTAAGGCCTATTACATTTTTAAAGAATTGCGGGAAAAGCGGCCGGGAGACCCCGATGTAAAGGAGTACTACCGCCGCAGTATGCAGCAGGCACAGCAGGTCTCATATTTCATCGATGAAGCCGAACGCTTCAAATCTAACCCGGGAATCCGCAAAATCGTCTACATGGACACAAGCCGCACCCTGGTATATATCGAAAAACTGGTCATTGAGAACGGCGACCACTGGGCCTACGGCATCGAACTGATGAATCTCAGTGAAACAGGCTCCGGCACAGACAGCACCCGAGGGGTCCTCGAACATATGAGCGCTCCCTTCGGAAAGATATCGGGAGAAACCCTGATTATGCGGGGAATCGACCGGAATAACGAAAACCGCAGCATCGAACCGACTGTGTATGTTTCCCAAGGAGACGATCCGCTGCGCACCGTTTTGAAAATCGCCCCCTCCATCCCGCAACTCATGCGGCTGAGCCGCGAGCAGGAATTCATCAGCCGGCTTACACTGCCCGATCTACTGAAGCTACAGCCGGTAATAACACAATTCGGGTACCCGGCCTACCGCTTTGAAGTGCTGACTCTGCTGCGCATACTCGAACCGTTCCTCTTTCTCATATTTGCCACCTTTGCGATAGCTTTCGGTTGGCATACCCGGGTGCATAAAAGCGGGTTCCCCTGGCTGGTACTGTTCGTCGCGCCGCTGCTGCCGTTCGTTTTAGACCGGCTTATAATCCTGTACGAACATCTTCACAAGCTGCTGCTGACTGCGGTAGTGTTGAACTTCGGGTTTGTAAGCGGAGCGGTCGGACTGCTGGTCATGGAAGCGGTGCTCCTGTTCCTGGCCCTCCTCTCGGTGGCGCTTCAAAAAGAACTATGAAATTTCAACTCTCACAACTAAAACCGCATATAGGCAAACTTGTCGGCGGAACAGCCGGGCTGCTGCTGGGCCTGAAGCTGTTCGGACTGATTCTCGGAGTACTGCTCGGCGCACTGGCCGACATACTGTTGCAGGACCTGCGGCTGCGGCGCAGCCTGCGCGGAAAAACTGCCGGCAGTTATCAACCAGAGCTCGAGTTCATCATCAGCCTTAGCCGTAAAGTTCTGGGGGCAGCTGCACTGAACGGCCCCGCCCCCCGTCACGACGCGATGTACCTGCAGGAGCAGCTGCTGCGCAGGTTCCACCTCACCCCGCGCGGCGAATCGGTAGTTCGTGAGTTGTGTAAAAGCGACGCGGCGACGGCACTCAGTTCCGATCAACTTGCAGAGGAGGCCGGCCGGCATCTGGATTCATCTGTAGAGCTGAGTCCGGAGGAGCAGCTGGCGGCCGCCCGGCTGCTGTTCGAAGCCGCCACGCTCGCGGACTCGAACAAACGGATCAACCACAAAGGCCGGCAGTACGTGCAGCAGAGTTGTCGTTCTTTAGGGATACGACCGGAATACGTACAGGTAGCAGGCAAAATGGTCATTCGCGAAGATACGGCGGATTATGAGGTTCTGGGAGTGCCGCCGGAGGCGGAGACGGACGAGATCAAACGCGTATACCGCACCCTGGCCGCTCAGTTTCATCCCGACAGTCTACACGGCTTGAGCTCGGAACAGCAGCAAGCCGCCACCGAGGCCTTCATGAGAATAAGAAATGCGTATGAAAGGATTATGATGGAGCGCTGAAGCGGCTCCGGGAGCGGGCCAGCCTGTTTTAGCTCCCCGCTCGGTATTGTT
>CAZAMY010000247.1:0-4668 GCA_964485995.1 uncultured Sediminispirochaeta sp. | reverse complement strand
GTGAGGTGGTGTATCATGAGTACCAGCATGAGATAAACGAGTTGTTCAAGTAGCTTGAAATCTTCACCTACGATTAAGTTATTTTCACCCGATTACATGGGGCGCTTTGTAGAGCGCCCCAATCGTTTTTCAGTAGTCATAGAACCCTGTACAGCCAAGTCCGGAGAGCAGCCTGGCCGTATAAAGGCTCATTGCCCAAATCCCGGCCGGCTCCAGGAGCTCCTCACTCCGGGAGCAGAGGTACTACTCGAAAAAAGCCCCCGGGCTGAACGTAAAACCGCCTGGACCCTGGCGGCGGTCCTGTTCCAGGGAAAAGTAGTGCCGCTCATCTCGGTCAGAGCGAACCGTATAGCCAGGTCACTCGTCCTGCCGGCTCTGTTTCCCGAAGCTGTGAGTTTGCGTCCCGAATACAGCATTGGGCACAGCCGCTTTGATTTTCAGACTGAGCTGCCGGATAATCGCCAGGCATTGATCGAGGTAAAGAGTTGTACTCTCAGTGCCGAAGGCCGGGCGATGTTTCCCGATGCGCCTACCGAGCGTGGTCTGCGGCACATCCAGTATCTTGCCGAAATAGCCGAATCGGATCCGGAGACAGAAGGACATGTGATTTTCATGCTCCACCATCCTGACACCCTTCGTTTTACTCCCAATTTTCATACCGATCAGGAATTCTCACTCGCCCTGTGGCGTCTGTCCCGCCGCCTGCACCTGCATGCGGTCAGCCTCGACTGTGATTTCAATGGTATGTGCCGAATCGTCCAACCGGATATACCCTTTGATTTTGCGCCGGTTCGCTTTGCTGAAGAGGATCGCGGGGCTTACATGCTGCTTCTGTTTCTTAAAGAAGCTGCGGTCATCAAAGTGGGAGCCCTCGGAGAAATGACCTTCGCCCCCGGTTATTACCTGTACGCCGGGTCAGCGAGAGCACACTTGAAAAGCCGGGTCAGCCGCCACCTGCGCAAAAAGCGCAAACGGTTTCACTGGCATATAGATTATTTGCGGGCATACGCCGCCGAGGCGAAAGCCCTGCCCATTTTCACCGGTCAGGATATCGAATGCGAAATGGCCGCATCACTTCAGAGTATCGGCGGCAGACCTGTTAAGAATTTTGGGGCAAGCGATTGCAGCTGTACTTCGCACCTGTTTCAGTTCTCGGAAAACCCGTTGAACAGCCCGTCTTTTCATAGGCAGCTGCTCAGATTCAGGCACGCCCGGATTTAGACGGCAAAAAGTTAAAACGATTCTACCGCAGTCCCAACTACAGGAGCAGCAGAACTATCACTGCAGCTACCAGAATACCGAACAGCAGCACTACTAGAAGCAGCAGCCACATCGATGATGCGCTGGAGGACGCAGTACCGGAGGCCTGTGAGCTCTGCTTCAAATCTATATCATCAGCATTCAGCATTTCATAAGAGTCACTCGCAGCGGCTTTGTAGCCACAGCGTGGACATCCGTTTACAAACTGCCGTGCTTTTCCGTTGAACCCGCACTGCGGACAGCGCACACCGTAAAAAGGCATACCGCAGTGCGGACATTCATCTTCATAGGCACCGACCTGGTGACCGCAGGTTTCGCAGTAAAAGGTTGGTTCTTCTATTTTCTTCTTTCCACGTCTCATTTTTTCTTGATACCCAAAACCGTTAAGTCGTCGTACTGCTCATCCTCTTTGATATGCGAAAACCGTACATATTCCGGCTGATCGGTCTTTTCCTCAATCGGATGATGGAAATAACTCTGATACTGCAAAAAGTGCTTCTCCAGAAACTCGGCAATTTTGGTATCGACTACCACCACATCCTGAGCTCCGGCAGAAGGATCCGGATACATCCGGAATACTTTTTCGACGGCAACCATGGCAATCACAACCTCCTCGATAGTGCCCTTACAACTCGAGAAATCAAACACCAGTTCCTCATTCTCAATAGGATTGTGGTATTTGGACAGCCTGTAGCTCTTGCGTTCCATCAGTGAGTTCACCACTCCGTACACCCGAGGTATGCCAAACTCCTCGTTGTCCATTCCAACGGTGTGGGTTCCATGCTCCTGCCCCACTTCCAGGCCCGGTTCCTGACAGACAATCGGTTCGAAATTTTCATTCCTGAAACTGCGCTGCGACTCTTCTAAACCGTCTGTAAACAGCAGCAGCATATCACCCTGCTTGAGCATATGAGGAATCCGTTTGAATCCGGACTGCATCTCTACCAGGTCGTTCGTAAATACCCCTGAAGCCGGGGCCTCGGGCAGTGTTTTCGTCTCCATTGCGTGCTGTTCACCGTTGTACAGATGCACCAGGTTATCACCGGCATTGCACATGACGGTTTTTCCGTTACGGATATCCAGCAGAACTACAATCAGGGCGGCAAAACGGCCCTGAAACCCCCTCTCCTGAACTAGGCGGTTGATACTATACACCAGCTCTTCCAGGTTCGGATCCTCTTCCTGGCGCTGCACTCCCTTGCCGGAGGCAATCGCATCCTTCCGTTGCTGAGTACTCAGCCATTCATTGAAGTAGTTCCGGAAAATTGTCGCCACCTCGACCATAATCAAAGATGCGGCCACGCCTTTGCCTGCTACGTCGCATTTAATTATAGCGTACTTGCCGGGGGTAAGCTCCATGTAGTCGAAATAATCACCCGACACTCCTTTGGCGCCCTCGTAATATCCGAAAAAGTTTGCCTGGTCGGTTTTCAAATCGGCTGTGGTTAGTTTTCTTCCGCGCTGATCCTCTTCAAGGGGAATGAACATCTTCTGGATTTCCTTACCGATTGTCAGGTCCTTGTTGGCAGCGGCGGCATTTACCAGTCCTTTGGTCATCTGGTTCACCGTATCGGCCAACTCAGAAATCTCATCCCGGGTACGCACCTCTATTTCGTGGCCCTTCAAATCCTCCTTGTCTTCGGTATCCCGTATCCGGGCTACCCCTTTTACCAGCCGCCGAATGGGGATAATGATGATTGTAGCTAAGAGCACTGCACCAACTATCCCGAGTCCGATTGCACCGAAGGCAATTATAGCCGTTTGCCGAATGAGGGTTTCACGGGAGTTGCGAATCTCCTGAATAATACGCTCTGTCGAAATACCGAGCCGAACCATGCCATGGTAGTAGACCCCTTCCCGGTCGGAATCTTGATATACGATTGGCCGGTAGAAGGTGTAGTTGGTCGGTCCGGAAAGCACGTTTTCCGGGTTGAACTCCGGCATACTGCCCATACGGTCTCCGATTTCGCTCAGTTCCTCCTCGATACGGGTATTGAGTTGGGCAATTTGATCCTGAAGCTCCGTCAGGAGCTGGGCGGTGTCCTGATCACCACTGGTTACCAGCCGTTGAGCCGCTTCCTGAGCCTCCTGCTGCAGCTCGCCCAGTCTTTCGACCAGTGCACCAACCTGCTCCTCGGCTTGAGTGTTTATTTCCTCTTTAATTTCCGGAATTGCCGAACTAATCCTGTCGTCAACCTTGATAGTTCCGCGCTCGAAGGTGAACTCACCGGCCTGCACCACATCCTCATCCTCGGGAACTATAACTTTCTCTTCAATCTGGGGATCATTGCTTGCCCAGAGGTAATCGTAGAAATCCTGCTCGAGGTTGTTTGCTGAACTCAGCGGCGGGCCGCTTATGGTAATAAAGCGCGCATCCTCGGCAGCTCGCATCTGCCGCGGGAGGCGGCCTAGTTCGATAGTGTTTTCTTCCGGCAAAAACTTCTCGGCCCCGGAATTGATACTCTCTATGAGTACCCGTGTACTCTCCTGCAAACCGGCAGTCAGATTCCGCCGTTGGGTCTTTATCATGTAATTGCTCAATGGCAGTGCTACCATGAGTACAATGATGAGCACCAGGAAGGTAGTCAGTAGAGCAAATTTTACTCTTAATCCCATTCCGCGTTTTTTCATAGTAGCCAGTTTCTCCTTCTTCTTTTCGTACGAAAGCTGACGGTTCTCGAGCAGTGCCTGAACCTCACCTTTCAGGTGGGCTCCTTCACGGGCTATCACTGTCAATTTCCATACCGCAAACACCAGCATTGCGGCCAACAGTGTCATAACCAGTATAAACGGCAGTTCGCTCCCGTAAATAGCAATTTGCCGAACCGCCTCGAGAGCCGGTTTTTCTGCGGCAATAAGGGTAAAATCGACGAATTTCACCGCTCCGGTTGTTTCGAAATTGAGGGTGTACTGAGTAAAGTAGGTTCCCCGCTCCGGGTGTATAAGGCCCACCCGATAGGCACCTTCATCGATATCCTCGATAAACGGACCGCTGATCAGCCGGTCGCTGCGTACTGTGTAGAGGCCGGTTTCTTGTTCGTACACGTAGTCGTAAGGCGGTTGGCCGTCACGGTCGAGCATCACCTGCTCGATTTCACCGCCTACAGAGAAGCCGCGGCCAACGATTTGCAGTTCATAACGGTTCAGCTGATCCTGCTCGACTCCTATTCTGGTGATATAGGTTACCGGGATATACTTATTCAGCCTGAAATAGACCGTTTCCGCCGGTCCGCGGTTACCCACCTGGTCGATCGGAGCCACCGTCAGGGCCCACACACCATTATCAATGTTGTAAAAGTTGAACTCGGGCGTCCGGGTGCGTATACCGGAGGGAGGCGCACTAATAGTAAAATCGCTCAATTCCCCTTGATAGGAAGGCCCACTGAGATACTGCAGGCGGTAGGTATA
>CAZAMY010000246.1:0-4678 GCA_964485995.1 uncultured Sediminispirochaeta sp. | reverse complement strand
ATCACCTATGACGACGACACAATGAAGCTGATCGACGATCTGCGGGATCGCGGGCTCTCGATATGCGGGGTAGTCATTACCCGGTTTACAGGTCAACCGGCGGCACTCCGCTTCAAGACCAAGCTCGAACGGAGGGGGATTAGAGTCTATACCCATCATCCGACCACCGGGTACCCGGCGGATGCCGAACTTATTGTCAGTGACGCCGGCTATGGAGCCAATGAATACATAGAGACCACCCGGCCGCTGGTCGTAGTCACCGGGCCGGGGCCCGGCAGCGGAAAGCTGGCTACGTCTCTGTCCCAGGTGTACCACGACTACCGCCGGGGCACGCACGCGGGGTATGCCAAGTTCGAGACCTTCCCCATATGGAACCTGCCCCTGAAGCATCAGGTCAATATCGCCTATGAAGCGGCTACCGCCGACCTAAAGGACTACAACCAGGTGGATTACTTCCACCTGGAGGCTTACGACACCCGGGCGGTAAACTACAACCGGGATATCGAAGCCTTTCCCCTCCTTAAAAGGATTCTGAAAAAAATTACCGGCGCAGAGACGCTCTACCAGTCCCCTACCGACATGGGAGTGAACCGGGCGGGCTTCGGAATCGCGGACGATGCCGCAGTACGCCGCGCCGCTGAGGAGGAGATCATCCGCCGCTATTTCCGGTACTCATGTGAATACGCAATGGGACTTGTGGAACAGGACACAGTGGACCGCATCCGGCTCATCATGGATGAAGCCGGACTGGAACCTGAGCAGAGAGAAGTGGTGCGGCCCGCCCGTGAGGCGGCCGCACGGGCGGAACGGAACGGTAAAGGCCATGAGGGAGTATACTGCGGCGCTGCGCTTCAGCTCCCTGCGGACCGAATCATAACGGGCTGCAACGCCCCGATTCTACATTCCGCCTCTAGCCTCATCCTCAACAGCATCAAGGAACTATCCGGAATCGACGATGAGGTTCATCTCCTGTCGCCGGCTGTCATCGAATCGATCCGGGGCCTCAAACGTGATATTCTGAGTAAAAAATCTATCAGCCTCGACCTGGAAGAGACACTCATCGCTCTCAGCATCAGCGCCACCAGCGACGAGTCCGCCCGCCGGGCAATAGAAGAGCTCAAGAATCTCGAAGGCTGCGAAGTCCACCTGACCCACATACCTACTCCCGGTGATGAGGCGGGACTAAAACAACTGGGGATCAACGCTACCAGCGATCCCCAGTTTGCCTCGAGTAATCTCTTCGTAAGGTAGAAGGAAGTGCGAATATCTACCAGTGCTTTGTAACGGACGCTTTAGAGTGTGAACCTGAGCTGAGCGGCGACACCCTTTTCGTCCAACTTTTCAGGATAAAATTGCAGATAGTGCACCTCGCCGTTCTGACGCAGGGTTTCCTCTACAATCTCGTCTATAATATCCTCAACCGGCTGCAGCTCTTCCCCGCAGATTGGGCACTTTTTCTTGGATAAATCAAGGTAGTAGTCATTCGGACATCCGTACCCTGGCCGTGAAAACCCCTCCTGTACCGCCAGCGTGTGAATCTGCCCGTTCATCAGCGCTTTGAGTGTCGGACCTACATCCGCAGTCGCCTGGCCGCCTTCGTATAACTCGGAGTCAATCGACTGCAACAGGTTCTCTTCTTGCTGACGCTCCCACTCTGCGGCGGCAGCACTGGCTTTTTTGAGTATATCCTGCTTCGAATCGTCGGGGCGTGCGTTGAAATCGCCAACTAAATGCCGCTGGAGATAGCTATGCATGCTGTCCTTTAGCAGAGGAAGCTCTTTATCTTTCGGGGCGCCGATCAGCAGATAATCGAACCTGCCTCTCCTGAATACCTGAAAGGCTGCTTCGGCAATCCGCTTTACGTGCTTATGCAGATGATCCCGCTCGTTTCTCTCATGTCTCTGCTCACCGAATCCTTGCAATGCTTCATCGGTGTCGGGAGCCATTTCCTCTTCAGTAAAAATCTCTTTCTCTTCAGCTAACTGTTTTGCACTAAGTGCATATACAACGGCTTTATGAGAGTTGCTGACCAGTACACAAAAGCGTGCAAACTGGTCGCGCACCGCCGTAAGAGGTAGTGTATACGGGGCTGCATCAATGATCACCCGGTTCGGATACTCCACCGGCAGCTCGAACTCTTCCCAGAAACCGGTAGTATCGGCAAAGAGAGCGGTCATTTTGGTGCCCTCATAACGGTTGGTCCGTTCCTTTAAGACAGCTTCCATCTTTGTCAACAGCTTTTCGAGTCCCTTTTTCTCCTGTGCAGAGAAGCGGGAAGAATCATTCAGCTCTTTAATCTTCCCTCTTACCAACGAATTCAGTTTTGCCCTAAACTTTTTGGGTAACTCAGAGGTTACATACATACTAACCACTGGATGCTCATCGTTTCGATAACTCATCAACGACTCTATCTGGTCTCGATTTATCATATCGATTCCTCCTTCATCCTACTGCCAAAATACAAAGGAAAAGCTGGCCGAGTCAAATAAATTGTATCTACGTGCTAATGAGAGAAGGGAGAGTCGAGTATATAAATCGATTTATCCTCGAAGTCGCCATCCGGCTCGAGAATAGTCTGTAAATCGTTATCAATCGCATCGCGAACCCGTGAAGTAAGGTATATACGGTTGGGTTCGGCGTATTTTCCACCCAGATGGAAAATGAAGTTTACATCGTCGGATACGATTTTTCCGGTGTTACCACGATCCTGGTAAGGACTCGAGCCGAGATGCAGGGCAATCTTATAATCTATCAAGGTCTGGAAAGGTCCACCCTCGATACTGAGAATAACGCGGTTCAACAGCAGCCGGGCGGCTAGGACGATTACCTCTGATCTCTTCCCGTCATAGGGAAACAGCACTAACCCGCCCCACTCGTTCCACATCCATATCCGGCCTTGAAATGCAGAAACTCGGCTTTCAACGAGGTCGTGAAACGCAGTCTGCATCTGTTCCTGATGGCTGGCACCGGATTTTTTACTCCACTCTTTTGATGGAAGCAGCTCGATGTACATAAAACAGAAGGTATATTCCTTGCCGGAAATTACCCGTTTCCAGCTGAGTGCCGGTGGTGCAGTCTGCGCGCTGTGTCCCTGTTTCTGTACAGAATCTTCTGCGACAGTCTCGCGGCGCTGTGTATGGAAGTCGAGTACCTGCCGGATCCGCCGAACTTTCACTGTTCCAAGATGTTCACTATTTATATAATCGCAACACCCTATATGAAAAAGATGAGCAACATCCTCTACCCTGCCAGAATTATCGATAATTCCCCACGGAGAATGCAGCTGCTGAGCCTTAATCAACTGGTGCTTCAACTCATCCTCCGAGAGCTCAGCGATGTTAAAGTAAAACAGCTGATTGTTCGACTCGGTTGCGCGCCCCCGCCACTCTTCCCAAGTGATATGCTCAAACCGGTACTGCTTGGTTTTTGAAATCGGCCTGAAAGCAGACTTGAGCTGCTTCTCGTCCGAGACCAATACTACTTTTGTCATAAGGTAGACCTGTATGTATAGAATTTCCGGTGCCCACGCACCTTCTTCTCTTCAAGCTGACTCAAAAGCAGATGATCGAGCATCGCCATAACTACTTCGCTAAGAGAGAGACTACCCGCCTTGGTGTGGGAGTGCTCTAATTCCTCAACCTGCTTTACAATTTCGGCCGAGCGAATATCCTCTTCGTTTTTAGAATATTCCATAGGTCCGCTGTGTACCGCCGTCCGAATCTGCAGCGGCCGGCTCAGCGGATTTCGAGTATAATTGTAGATAAAGAGCTCATGCAGTAACTCCATACCAGACAACACAGCGCTCTGATTCTTGTTGCCGTAGAAAAAGGCGGCTAAACCTCCGTCCCCATCCCATCCCCACATACGTCCGTTGCGCTTTTTTACTGCCAGCTGGACGATTTCTCGCAGATCGTTATAGGATGATTCGATGGTGATCTCATCACATTCTTTAACCAACCGTGAGTTACCGGCAATATCGAGCCGTAAAAGCGCAAAACTGTACGAATGGCCGTCCTTCAGGGTTCCCCAGTTGCGGGTTCTCCGCAGCTGCGGGTTCTCTACAAACATGTCATTGGCTGAGTCGTAGATATACCCCTGATCAATAACCCCATTGATCAGCTGGCGGAGATAAGGAATCGCATAGCGCCGCCCCATGTATCCCTGATCACTGGTCTTGACCAGCAGTAAAACAAAATCGAGGAACGCCTGATGGGCAATGATGTCCTTTACTATTTGTTGTGCGGCGGTAATATTGGGAATAGCTACACTACGAGGAATGCCAGTTTTTTGATGCAGGTCGTAGTGCGGGATAATCTGGCGGGCGAGTGCCACCATTATGTTGATAGTCATCGACTGAGCGAGCGCTTTTACACAATAGTTGATCAGCCTGTTCGGAATCCGCTTCAGCCCAGCTTCAGGACTCATGAGTGCTCCTCCTGGCGGTCATGTTATATGTATCGGCATAAAGATGTAAAGCCTTACCACCGCAATCGCTGGTCTTACCAGCTAAAGCGGGCGCTCAACCCCCAGGGGACTGCAGAAATATCGAGAGCATAGGCATCCGCCATTTTTGACAGCGAATACTGATTTATATAGGCCAAGGCAACATCAAACACAAACAGAAAACTGCCCTGCAGAATCAACGAGTTGCCGTAACCGATTAGACGCTCGGAGTAGT
>CAZAMY010000245.1:0-4680 GCA_964485995.1 uncultured Sediminispirochaeta sp. | reverse complement strand
GAACAGGTCGGAGTCGCGGCGCGGGGCGGTGAAATAGAGGTAGACCTGCTGGAAGAGGAGTTCGAGGTCCGCGGGGCGGGCGTTGCCGCGGAAGCCTTCGGTGAGGTCGTTGATGTAGGGACTGACCTGAGCCTGTGTTCCGGCGGTCAGCTTGCGCAGCTGGCTGGGGGAGTAGTCGCCGAGGCCGGCAGCCTGCACGAAGGATGCTGCCATGGCAGCGGCGTAGTAATCCTTGGTTTCAACCTGCGAAGTGCCGCCGGGGCTGAAGGCGGAGAAGAGGATCTCCTCGTTTTTGTAATCGGTCTGCCGGTACACAACCTTCGCTCCATTGGAAAGGGTGAATTGGTGGTATGTGATTGAGTCCTCATTGCTATCGGCTCCGGTGGCTGCAGCCTGATCGGCCTCGGAGTTGGAGTCGGAGTCGGAGCTGGAGTCGGAGACGAAGGGGGCCTGCGGACCGATAATCCCGGCCGGAACAGTGACTGTTTTATCGGATACGATGCTGCCGGAGGCCGGGAGTTTTTCGAGCAGCTGGTCGCCGGCCAGTTCATCGCGGTAGGGCTCGACCTGCGTCGACCCTGTGTCGGCGAAGATAGTGCGCAACCGGTCTTCGTCCGGATATTCGAGGGCCTCTTTTTGCGGTCCGGTGACGATGGTTGTTTTAGCTCCGCCGGACTGTATGTACTGTTGTCGAATCTGCCGGATATCTTCGAGAGAAATTTCCGGCAGATATTTTTGGGTGAGTTCCCATTCCCGTTCTATTCCGGGAGCAGCTTCACCGGCCAGGTAATGGCGGATATACTCCGAGGCGAAGCTGCCTGATTCGGTTTTCTCGCGTTCTTCATACACCCGCTGCATGCGGCTGCTCAGGTTCTCCTTTGCGCGCCTCAGCTCGTCCGCTGTGAAGCCGTAGAGCTCAATGCGGCGCTCTTCTTCGATGAGGGTGGTCAGCGCGCGTTCAATTTGTCCTTCTCTGGCCAGGGCGCCCCACACAGTGGCATCATTGTTGCGCAGGTAGTTGGTCGCGGCGAAATAGCCGGTTACATAGGGCGGATCGGACTGCTCGGTTTTCTCCGCGAGCCGGGCTCTGACCATTTGGCTGTACATGCTGAGGATGAGCGAGGTTTTGTAGTCCTGCTCGGTTTTGAGGCGGAATGGTTCGCGCAGGCTGAGTACCTGTATCTGTGTACGCTGGGCCTCGGGATCGGTTATAACCGCATATTCGCGGCCGCCTGCCGGCGGGACGGAGTAGCTGGGGCGTTCGGGTTCCTGACTGTCGGGTGTGGACTGTGTTCGGCCGAAGGTTTCTTTAATCAACTGCTCCATTTGGTTTGGATCTACATCGCCGACTGCAATGACGGCCATGAGCTCCGGCCGGTACCACTTCTTATAAAAATCCTCGAGATCTTCGGCTGAGGCGGATCTAATCACTTCCATCTCTCCGATCGGCAGGCGCTCGGCATAACGGGAGTTGCGGAAGAGTACCGGCAGATATTCGTCCCGCATCCGGGCGGCGGCACCGCGGGCTCCGCGCCATTCCTCTATAATCACCCCTTTTTCGTCCTCCACTTGCTGCGGGTCGAAGGCGATGTTGAAGGCCCACTCTTTTAGAATATCAACCCCTTTTCTGATGCTGTTTTCTTCTGACCCGGAATCAGCGCCATCCGATCCAGTTGCTGCGTTGGCGTCGCTCGAAAGACCGGCGCCGGAAGGCAGATCGAGTGTATAAATTGTCCGGTCGAAGCTGGTGGAGGCGTTTATGTCCGGTCCGAAGCTCATTCCGGTTTTTTCCAGATAATCGATTATGGCGTCTTTTTCGTAGTTTTCGGTTCCGTTGAAGGCCATGTGCTCGACGAAGTGGGCCAGCCCGCGCTCATCCTCCTCTTCGAGGATGCTGCCGGCATTTACTACCAGCCTGAGCTGAACCCGGTCTTCTGGACGGCTGTTCTCTTGCACATAGTAGGTAAGGCCGTTTTCAAGGGTACCGTGCCGTACCTCCGGGTTCAGTTCGAGCCGGGAGGATTGCGAGGTGTGCGGTGAGTCGGTGCCCGTACTTGTTGCGGACTGAGTGGCGCATCCGGCCGTTATGCCGAGCGTGAGTATGAGGGTAGCGGTTATGGATAAGAGCTTTAGAATCTGTTTGGTTTTCATGTTCTCCCCTGTTGTTCGAAAATTGGTGCTGCATTGTCTATAAATAGCGCTTGTGTAAAAATTAACTATTATTGGATTCGGCGTCAAATCCAAAATACGATTGGATAAGCAGTTAGACTACAGTCAGCACCAAGCTTCGAACAGCAGGGTTGACAGTGGGCGGAATAAAGCGTATATTCTGGATTCAAAATGTTGAACGAGGGCGAGTTGTAGGTCGATAGGGCGGCTATGAACTCAATCTTGTTTAGACGCACCTAATATCGGAGAATGCGGCTGAGAGCCCGGTAGTTACTATCGGGGGCCGCCACAAAGACCAACCTACAAAGGAAACTCATTTGACATTTACAGAATTCCCCTTGCACGACTCAATTCTCTCCGCAATAGCGGAAATGGGCTTTGAAACGCCCACCCCAGTACAGGAAGCCGTAATACCGGCAATACTTGAAAACGATCAGGACATAGTCGCACTCGCACAAACCGGAACCGGCAAAACCGCCGCCTTCGGGCTGCCTCTGCTGGAAAAACTGCGGGACAACCCGCGCGAGACCGGAGCTCTGGTCCTCTGCCCGACCCGCGAACTGGCCATCCAGATAACCAAAGAGCTGCAGGCATACTCGGCTAACCTGCCCAAAGTGGCTATCGACGTAGTCTACGGCGGCGCCGGTTACGGCGAGCAGATCCGCTCACTTAAAAGAGGCCTGCACATCCTGGTAGCCACCCCGGGCCGGCTGCTCGACCTGATCAATAAAGGTAAAGCCGATCTCAGTATGCTCGAGTACGTAATACTCGACGAAGCCGACATTATGCTGAACATGGGCTTCAAGGAAGAGCTCGATGCAATCCTGGAAGCAGCACCGGCCGAGCGCCGCACCATTCTGCTCTCCGCCACCATGCCCCAGGAAGTGGCCAGAATTGCAGAAAACTACATGAATGAACCGCAAACTATGACCATGGGCCGGCGCAACGCCGCCGCCGAAAGCGTGGACCATACTTACTTTTTGGTTAGAGGCAACGAGAAATACGCTGCACTGAAACGGCTGGTAGATTTTCATCCCGATATGTACGGCATCGTATTCTGCCGGACCAAAGCCTCCACCCAGGAAATCGCCGACCAGCTGGGCGCCGACGGCTACGATGCCGAAGCCCTGCACGGCGATCTCTCCCAGTCGCAGCGCGAGTTCGTAATGAACAAGTTCCGCCGCAAAGATCTGCAGCTCTTAGTGGCTACCGACATCGCCGCCCGCGGGCTGGATGTGCAGAACCTCTCCCACGTAATTCACTACGATCTGCCCGATGAAATCGAAATGTACACTCACCGCAGCGGCCGAACCGGCCGGGCCGGAAAGTCTGGTAATTCCTACGCTATCGTCGGTGCCCGGGAAAAACGCCGGCTGCAGCATATTGAAAAGGTAATCAAACGTGACATCCAGGCCGGAAAAATCCCTGGAGAAGAAGATATATTCAAGCGGCAGCTTCTGGACTTTGTCGAACGACTCAAAGCAACCGAAGTCAATGAAGAGCAGATTGCCCCCTACTTAGCGGCTCTGCAGGAAGAGCTTGCCGACGTAAGCCACGAGGAGCTGCTGCAGAAAATCGTGAGTCTCCAGTTCGAGAAAATGCTGGGGTATTATGACGATATGCCGGATCTCACTCCGGTTCACGAAAAAGAGTTCTCCAAAAATGATCGGCGATCCGATCGCGGCGGCCAACGTGGAGGCCAGCGCAGCGGAAAATATTCCGACGGCAGGCGCGGCGGACAGGACCGCGGCGGCAGCCGGGGCGGACGCTCCGACGGAGTGGAAGAGGGCTTTGTAAAGGTCAGCCTGAATATCGGCAAGCGCGACCGCGTTGCCCCGCCGCAGTTAATTGGTCTGGTGAACCAGAGCACCCGCAACCGCGACATAAACATCGGACGTATTAAAGTCGATACCTCCTGGAGTGATCTGCAGATAGAAGAGGCCTACGCCACCGAGGTAGCGCACGCCTTGAACGGATTTACTTTTGAGGGGCGGACTCTCACTGCGAAACTAGGCGGAGGATCTTCGGATTCAAGCGGGCGCGGCGGCTCAAAAGGTGCCGGCTCAAAAGGCCGCGGCTACAGCGGATCCAAGGCTTACAGCGGTCCCGGCGGCAAACCCGGTCGCCCGGGCCCCAAATCCGGCGGAAAAAAATACGGTGGTAAAACCGGCAAGAAAAGCGGAACCGTCCGCTACGCCAAGAAAAAAGCCCAGGACTAAACCACGGTACTACCATCGGAAAACACGGCGGTCGAGTGAAAGCATTCATTCGGCCGCTTTTTTTTGTCCCGCTTGTCGCCCGGCGGCCAGTGAGTAACTGACTTTGGCCGGCTCCCATTGGCCGGCCGGTTCTCTGACCGGCTGCCGTTGTCGGGCCGCCTCTGCCCAGCTGAAGCGCCGGAAGAACTCCTCAGGCGGGCTGGCACGCAGACCAAGGGCGCGCTCGATCGCCGAGGCGAGCGACGCCACATCATACGGATCGCAGTATTCGACGGTATCGGAGAAGTAGTCA
>CAZAMY010000244.1:0-4689 GCA_964485995.1 uncultured Sediminispirochaeta sp. | reverse complement strand
CGATGGTATCTGCTGGTTAGCTGTCATCTGCATTAAGCCCATTTGAAAGGCGCGCATCTGCAGCAAAAGACGCCGGCGTTCGGCTTGACTCCAGTCGGCCAGGTCGGGATCCTCCGCCATCATCTCGACCAGCGTGTGATCCTGCTGCTCGCTATCTGCAATCCAGGGGTTAGGTTTTAACACCAAATCCCGCACCAGCATCGGGTACCTGCGAGCAAAGACCAGGCTGGCGCGCCCGATATTCTCGAACACACTCTCGCCCTGCTGCTCAGCTAAAATCGAACGCGAGATGGCCAGGACGTGTTCCACAACCGCCCTCACGAGCTCATCTATGGTTTCAAAGTTGTTATAGATAGGGGCTACCGAGCTGCCCAATTTATCCGCTACCCGCCGCGCCTTAACTGCCTCCAGCCCCTCGTCACGGGCAATCTCAAAGGCCGCCTCCACAATATCCGACCGCTCAAACCTTATTTTCGGTGGCATACATCCTCCTTTGACTGTTATATAACAATTGTTAGCTAACTTTTGTTATATTATAGTGAGTATCGGGTACTGTCAAGTGCATAAGTTAAAATATCATCATTAAATTTGTCCGACCTGAAGAAAATAAGGTGACACCGCAGCCAAAGGCGAGCAACGAACCCGATAGCCTCAAGACCGCGCCGCCATAAGCATGTTGGCCAGCTCTATGCGGTTCGTTGCTCCGGTTTTTTCGTAAATACTGGAAATGTGCGCCTTTACCGTGCGCTCGGTGATGTAGAGGGTACGGGCGGTTTTCTCGATGGTCCAACCCGCCATGAGGTATTCGAGCACCTCCGCCTCCCTCTTCGAGAGGAGGTACGATTCAAGGATATCAGTGTAGCGCGGGACCATAGTACCCGTTGCAAGAACGCCGAGTGGGTCATCGAAACGGTCGAGAACCGGTTTAATGCGGAACTTGATGGTAAAGGACTCTGTACCAGAATTGAACTCTGTGTGTTGCCACACCCTTAGGCTCAGTTGTTTCTCCGGATAATCGGGAGTCCAGGCTGCCTGGTCCCGCAGCAGCGGGGCAATCGCAGTCTCGAGGTGATCTGCATGTTCGCCTCTGTGGATTTTTCCGTCACCAAGTATTGAGGCTGCCTTCCGGTTCCGGTACACCGCATTCCCGTCCATGGAGTAGAGTATAACAAGGTCCTCGACGGAATCGAGTATCTTCTCCGTGAGCTGCCCTGGAGAAATACGCAAAAAGCCGTACTTCCAGATGGCGTAGACCATTGCCCCTACCCAGAGGGTAAACAGGATCGGGGACTGGGAGGGCATATTCCACCACGGAAGCAGCGGAGTAAGGTAATACTCTCCCATGACGATGATAATCGTCAGTACGATCGTTGTGATGAGCAGGTTCGCCTGTTTTTTCTCCCGGTTCAGGTCCGCCGCCTTCCGGTACCGTATGTAAAACACCGTCGGCACAAACCAACAACTGAGGGCATAAAGCATCCAGACAGGATTGAGAGGGCTATCGATTGCCTGGCTTAGTACGGCGCTTCCGTTCGGTCCTTCTATCACCCTCATCGAGAAGGGATGAAAGAACTGGATGATCCAGAATACTGCCCCGATGGAATAGATGGCGGCAAAGAGCGGTTTGGGAAGCGGCTTACTATGCACGACTGAGTAACTGAAGTGAAAGTTAAGCGGAAAGAAAAAAAATAGTCCGAAGCAGCTGATCGGCAGCAGGACACGCAGAACCTCGACGTTGTTACCATTGTAGACGAAGTAGGCGGTAAAAGTCCACTGGAATAGTGCCAGGGCGGTGAGACTGAGGATTCTGTGCTCCCTTTGGCGCACCTTCATCCTTTTCACGGCTATGAAGAGGTAAAGATAAAATGCCGCCGCGGTAATGTTGAGGATATTGAGGACGGCCATACCGTATAGTAGTCGGTTCTCGGGGGGAAAACAAGCAAAAAAAGTGAAAAACTGTACCTTCGTACAATAGGCTATTTGTATGAGGCTGCTATAGTTATGAAGTATATTTTGAGCAGCTGAGACCCGCCGCGTGAATTCTCCTGTATTCTGGAGGTCTGTATGAGAAAAACCCTGATAGTCACCTGCACACTTCTGTTGCTGTGCGGGGCCGGACCCGCAGTGCCCGTCTATGCCGAGACAAGCCTGGGTGTATTCGCTACCCCAGAGGCCCACCTGCCCATCGGAACAAAGGCGAGTAACTACAAGACGGGGCTCGGCGGCAGAATCGAGGGGCTCTTCGCGTTTACCGGAGGCGAACTTTCAGGG
Source organism: uncultured Sediminispirochaeta sp. (assembly GCA_964485995.1). Classification (GTDB taxonomy): domain Bacteria; phylum Spirochaetota; class Spirochaetia; order DSM-16054; family Sediminispirochaetaceae; genus DSBN01. Next base: position 2,418 of record CAZAMY010000244.1, on the reverse strand, counting down.
GACGATTCTTCTCCGGGAGGGCCTCTGCCAAACTGGCTCACCCCGGTCATAGACACAGGCTTTGCCTTCATTCCCCTCGAACTGGGCGAGGACGGGTTTACCTCATCGGCGAATCTCAGCCTGCTGCGCGGGGGGCTCGGGCTCAAGGCATCTCTGTCCGCCGGCAAGCGGCTGAGTCTTTTTTCAAGGGCCCACCTTTCGGGGTACTATGCCGCTTTGGGGGGCGACACAAGCGGAACGGCAAGCGGCCTGGCCTGGGGTGCGGGAGGCGGAGTGAGCGTTCTCCTCTCTTCGACTACTCAGCTGGAACTGGCAGCTGGCTATGACTCCTACAGTAACCTCTACGACGGGCTTTCTCTGTCACTTGGAACGACGATTCGCATATCCGGGGCGGGGAACAACGCGATTCCCCGGGCTGATTTCAGCACAGGGCCGGTCGGGGGCCCGCTGGACGGCTACATCCGCTTCACCTCAGTGGAGCTCGACCGGGTTTATCCGGTTCTGTACAAATACTACGACGACCACCCGATGGGACGGGCAACAGTGATCAACGAGGGAGCCCGACCGGTAGAGAATGTGGAGGTGCGCCTGAGTCTAAAGCAGTTCATGGACGCCCCGAAGGTCAGTGCCCGCATAGAACGGCTCGAGGCGGGAGAAGAGCGGCAGATCGACATCTACGCCCTCTTTACCGAACAGATTCTTTCGGTGACCGAGGGGGCAAAGGTGGCAGCGGAACTGCGGGCTGACTACCGGGTACCTAGGCGGGGCGACAGGCCCGGCAGCGACGGAGAGGTAGTGACCCTCGACACCTACAACCGCAATTCTCTCAAGTGGGACGACGACCGGAAAATCGCCGCTTTCGTGACTGCCCGGGACGAAGAGGTGCAGCGTTTTGCCCGCAACAACGCCTCCATTATTGACGACCGGGGTGTGAAGGCGATCTCCCGGGAGCTGCAGCTGGCGATGGTCTTTCTCCACGCCATGAGAAGCCATCGCTGCGCATACGTGGTCGACCCTTCATCCTCCTATTTCGAGCTCTCCCGGAACGGCCAGGCAATCGACACAGTGCAGTTTCCGCGCCAGACGCTGCAGTACCGGGCTGGTGACTGCGACGACCTGTCAGCTACCTACGCGGCGCTGCTAGAATCCGCCGGTGTCTCGACGGCCTTCATTACCGTTCCCGGCCACATATATGTCGCATTCAAGCTGGATATGAGCGCGGGAGAAGCAAAGCGCACCTTCTCCCGGCCAGAGGATTTTATTGTAGACAAGCATGGCTCGGTCTGGATCCCCGTGGAGACAACGCTACTTCGCGAGGGGTTTCTCGCCGCCTGGACGGAGGGGGCCTCGCAGTGGCGCAAATTTTACCCGAATGGTGAGGCCAAGCTCATCCCCACCGCCGAAGCCTGGCGGACCTACGAGCCGGTGGCCTTCGGAGTCTCCGCCTTCGAGGTGGACATTCCGCTGCGCAAGGATGTGGAGAAAGATTTCGGCAGCGAGTTTGACCGTTTCGTCAGCCGCGAGATATCCGGCCGCCAACAGGACCTGCTTGGCCGCCTGCAGCGCCGCCCAAACGATGCGCGCCTGCGAAACCGTCTGGGGGTACTCTACGCCCGCTACGGGCGCTACGAACAGGCGGAGGAGCAGTTCCGCACCGCCGTACGAAACAGGAACTACGTACCCGGGCTAATCAATCTGGGCAACATCTCTTTTCTGAATAAAAATTACACTGGTGCCCGCAATGCCTACCGGCAGGCACTGCAGATCGACGAGGACAACGAGACGGCCCTCCTGGGAATGGCCCGGGTTGCCTACGCCGCCGAAGACTACAAGTTAGTCGAAGATGCCTACAGCGAGCTCGGCGCGGTAGCCCCTGAGCTGGCGGAGCGCTTCGCCTACCTGGCCGCCGGGGGCTCTGGCAGCTCCGGCGGGACCGGAAGTTCCGGTGGAACCGGCCGCGCCGCCGACGCAGCAAGGACACACTCCACCGTGGTGTGGGAGGAGGAAGAGGAATGAAAATGCTGAAAACGAGTAGTCTAGTATTGATCGCGATCGCAGCTGCCGCCCTTCTCTTGCAGTGCGGCGCGCCGGAAGATTTGCTGGGAAAGGTTGAAAAGAGGGTGGCTGAGGCAACTCCCACTGCGCCGATTTCTGCTGTAACAGGGGTAGCATTGGATCTTTCTGAAATGGACCTAACTTCAGGCTATACAGAACAGTTAACTGCAACTGTTTTTCCCGCTGATGCTGATAATGTCAGCGTTACATGGGCAAGTAGTGATTCAAATATTGCTTCTGTAGATGCGAATGGCGTAGTAACTGGAGAAGGCCCGGGAAGCGCAAATATAACGGTTAGAACAAACGATGGTGGCTTTGAAGACACTACCCCGGTGCTTGTACTGCCTAGGGGGGTATTGGACA
>CAZAMY010000243.1:0-4691 GCA_964485995.1 uncultured Sediminispirochaeta sp. | reverse complement strand
CCGCCGCTGGCGTTCTCCTCGGATACGGCCAGTGCATAGGCGAAGGTTGCGCTTATGCTGCGGATAAAGCCCTGGGCATTACGGCTCTTCATGGCGTACGCGGCGGCCTTGCGGGGCAGTTTGAGCGGTCCGGGGATCAGACCTTCATTCTCGATGCCCCGTTCAATGGCAGCCTGCATGGCGTGCCACACTTCAGCCAGGTAGTCCGGCAGTTCATTATCCTCATGATCGAACACATATTCCCAGAAGCTTTTCCCCTCCTGCTCTGCCCACGGAAGGAGCTCTCTGATTGTGGTGAGGGGATAATCGACTTTGCCGCTGGCGCCGATCCGGCGGCCGGCTAAAGCAGTCCCCCGGGTATCCATAGTTTCGGCCAGGGCTCCGCCGCCGACACTGAAACAGAGCCAGTCTCCCCTTACCGCGCCGTCCGGATCCAGACTCTCGAAACGCATGCCGTTGGGGTGGGCCGGAAGGCTCTGTTCGGGGCGCCACACAATCTCCGTTCGCTCCTCCGGCAGTGCGCGCAGTATAGCCAGGTCGGTTAGATGGCCCCGGCCGGTTGCGGCCAGACTGCCGTACAGCGTGACCCGGAAACCGGCGGCCTCGGGGTTTTCGTTAAAAAACCTGCGAGCGGCCCGGGCCGGTCCCATAGTGTGACTGCTGGAAGGACCTGCTCCTATGCGGTAAAGTTCTCGAAGAGAGTCCATGAAAAAAGCTCCTCATGCGCCTTGTGGTACGAAGATTGCGGGTAGCCGGACACCGGGCAGCTGGCCGCCGGGCGGCCGGCCACCGGAGACGCCGGTACGGCCGGCCTTACACCACCGTAACCATTCGATCGCCGTCAATCATCGATTGGAACGAGTGTATCTTTTCTATGGTGGATTGGTCCAGTATCATCCCGTGGGGGACCAGCATGAGGCCGTTGGTGAGCACAATGTCATCTTTCAAGAACATCCCCGGCTCGAGATCTTCAATTCTGACCCGGTTGCCTTCCTGTTCGCGGTTCTTCACCCAGTCGGTGGCAAACGAGAGAAACTTTTCGGCTATTTTGGGATCATAGAGGGTCCCGGTTCCCGAGGAGATTGACTGGGCGGCCGCATCTACCTTCAAATTGTACTTGTAGAGCAGGTTGTCCCAGTCGTTGCTAATTCTCACCACCCTGGCACCGAAGGGAATCGATGTGCCCGCCAGCTTATCCGGAAAGCCGTGTCCGTCATAGCGCTCATGATGTGCCCGGATAATTGCGGCGGTCCGTTTGAGGTTATAAATTGCGCTGATGATATGCTGGCCGTCGATGGGGTGCTGTGCATACTCCTCCCGCTGCTGGTCGGTCAGCTGTTCAGGCGGGGTTTCACTCAGGGCCGCTTCCCGGCCCACTAAGCCGATATCGTGCAGCAGAGCCCCGTAGTAATGCAGGTAGCAGACATCCTTCGGAATTTGCATATGCTTGCAGAAATACCATGTCGTTTCAGCACAGCGCTTCAAATGGCCGCCGAGATACCGGTTGCCCAGCGATATTACTTCAATCAGCAGCTGAACCATCCCATGGTAGTTCCGGCGTACCGTTTTGCGGGTTTCCTTTAGGGTGTGAATGGTCTCTCTGTGCTGCTCGGCATTGCGATGGATAATCTGCTTGAGATCTTCGATGCGTGCAGCAGCAACCTCGTCGAGGTTCTGTGTTTCTGATGCCGAAGTTCGCGATGGCTCATTTCCTTCCAATCCTTCTATTTCTTTTTCCTGATTATCTTCATCCAAAGGACACCTCCTGCCATTCACCCTTAAGAAGCGCCATGCCGCGGGAGTATCCGGCTTCACGGATGATTTTCAGCGCGTCCTCGAAGGCGTATTCCACCCAGGAAGGTTTGTGGGCATCCGAGTTGAGGGTGATAGGAATATTGCGGTCAGCGCACATCGCGAGTATCCACGGAGAGGGGTAGGGTTCATCGGTATAGCCCCGGGCAATGGCACCGGTGTTTACCTCAACCATAAGCCCGGAGCCGGCAATGGCATCAACGACCGAGCTGATGGCTGTGCGGTACCAGCTCTCCTCTTCCGAAAAGAGCCCGAGCTTGCGATTGTGTTTTTTGATAAGATCCAGATGCCCGATAAAATCGAATCCGCCGATCCTTACCATGTTCTCTACCTGAAGATAGTAGTCCGTCACCATTTGTTCTACTGAACCGGCATACACCTGGTTGATGAGATGCTCGAGCTCTTCTATCGGCCCGTCCAAGCCGTAGTATTCGCCGTTATCCGGGTCTATGAGCATGTGTACCGAACCGATTCGGTAGTCCAGTCCGAGAGCATCGTAGATCGGCTGAGCGGGGTTCCGCTTTTCATCGAGGTAGTCGATCTCCAGCCCGGCGTACAGCTCTATCCTGTCCCTGTACAGGTCCTTCAGCCGCCGGACTTCACCGAGGTACAGTGGCAGCTCTTCTTCGTCCATAGTCCACGCATTGGGAAAGGGGAGCGGGGCGTGCCCGGAGAAACCGAGGGCCTGCATATGCTGCGAGAGGGCGTACTGTACATACTCCTCCAGGCGGCCTTCGCCGTCGCAGAACGAGCTGTGGCTGTGGTAGTTAGTCTTAATCATGCGGAACCTTCCTTATTACAGTTTTCGGATATTGAAACCTCTACGTTGATATATTATTGTAAAAGGTCACTACAAAGTAAAGCAATACAAGGATACTCTATGATAACTACTGAATTCGAGGATCAGATAACGCAAACCGCTGCCGAGCTGGATCAGTGCCGCCAAGAGATTGGCAAACGCATAGTCGGGCAGCAGAGCATGGTCGACGGTATTTTGATGGCTCTGATCGCCGGCGGGCACGTGCTGCTCGAGGGCGTGCCCGGGCTGGCTAAGACCCTGGCGGTGAAGACCGTAGCCGATGTAACCGACGTGGGCTTCAAGCGGTTGCAGTTTACCCCGGACCTGTTGCCGGCCGACCTGATAGGTACCCTGGTGTACCGTCAGAACAGCGGGGAATTCGTGCCGCGCAAGGGGCCGATCTTCAGTAATATAATCCTGGCAGACGAGATCAACCGGGCCCCGGCCAAGGTTCAGTCGGCTCTGTTAGAGGCGATGGAGGAGCGGCAGGTGACCATCGGTGAAACCACCTATCCCTTGCCGGATCCCTTCTTCGTGCTGGCCACTCAGAATCCAATCGAACATGAAGGTACCTACCCGCTGCCGGAGGCGCAGCTTGACCGTTTTCTGATGAAGCTGCAAATCGACTACCCCAGCAGCGAAGAGGAGTTGAAGATTTTACGCAGAATGGGCATTACCACTGACATCAAAGTGGAGAAGGTGCTCAATCCCGTCCAGCTGCGGGAACTCCGGAAGGTTGCCGCGACAATCCTGGTTGATGAGCGCATAGAAGAGTATATTGTGCAGATTGTGACTGCCAGCCGTACCAACAGCGAGGAGAGCCGCAGTTTTGGCCGTTTTATCGACTACGGAGCCTCTACCCGCGCTACAATTTACCTGTACCGCTGTGCGAAGATAAAAGCGTTGTTCGAGGGGCGCACATTTGTAATACCCGATGATGTGAAGGCAATTGCCTATAGAGTACTGCGACACAGGATCGTGCTCAGTTATGAAGCCGAATCGGAAGAACTGACGCCGGACGATGTGATTGCCCAGCTTCTGAAAGTGGTACCGGTCCCCTAATTGTATGGATACATTCAGCCTTTTCTCACGAATCAAGAACCTCCCCCTCGCCTCGGCCAAGCTGGTCGAAGGGCTGCTGTCGGGCAATTACCGCTCGGTGTTCCGCGGCCCCGGCCTGGAGTTCGACGAGGTTCGTGAATACCAGGAAGGCGATGATTCCCGGCTCATCGACTGGAACGTGAGCTCCCGCATGGGCAGTCCCTATACCAAGACATTCCGTGAAGAGCGGGAGATGATACTTTTCATGCTGATTGACGTGTCAGCGTCACTGCAGACCGGTACGGGCCGCATGAGCAAACAGGACATGGTGGCGGTGGTCAGTTCGCTGCTGGCATTTTCGGCGGTGCACAACAACGACCGGGTGGGCTCCCTGTTCTTCTCGGACAAAATCGAAAAATGGGTGCCCCCGCGCAAAGGTAAAAAGCAGGTGTTTCGGCTGGTCGAGGATATGATGCATCTGCCGCCCGAGGGCCAGGGCTCCGACCTGGCGCATGCCATCCGTACAGTATATGAATCGCTCAACCGGCGCGGTATCTGTGTGATAGTATCCGACTTCAGGGTAAACCCGAGCTGGCGTGAAATGAGCCTGCTGGCCAAGAAGCACGATGTGATTGCCGTGAAGATTACCGATCCTTCTGAGAAGGTGTTTCCCTTTACCGGGCTGGTGCAGCTGCTCGACCCGGAGACCGGCGCCCGTATGAAAGCCCCCGGCGGCAGCCGCAAGTTTCGCCACTCCTACCGCGAGTTCTGGGATGCCTATCATCTGCTGTGGCAGCGGGAGTGCCGCCGCCGTGGAGTGGACACCCTCACTATGAGCACAAACGACGATCCGGTCGTGAAGTTGATGGAGTTTTTTAACACGAGGAGACATCGACGGTGAGTGTGGAGCGAATGTGGGGCTCTTCGGGGCAGGCTATCGTCGGGGTATGTGCCGGGGCATATGTGTGGCCCCTACTCCGGCGTGTCCTTTTGGCACTTCTGCTTGTACTTCCGGCCTGGGTTCCGGCCGGTGCAGTAG
>CAZAMY010000242.1:0-4691 GCA_964485995.1 uncultured Sediminispirochaeta sp. | reverse complement strand
GAGCTTTTACCGCTGGTCAGTACCATTACCAAAGCACTTTTCAGTGCCCGCCGAAAAACAATCAGGAATACCCTCGGGCGCAGCGTAGTTGCAACCCGGTACGGAAAAGCAGCGCTCTATGATGCGCTGGAGGCGAGTGGGATAGATGCCGGACAGCGCGGGGAGGAGCTGCCGGTGAGCACTATCGTTGATTTAGCCGGGCACCTGTCAGACCACAATCTGTAGAAAATAAATATTCCAAGTTTTTTTCAAACGGGGAACAGCTGGTTTGACTTGAAATTTGCTGTACAGTATACTTTGAAAAAAGCACGTCCTAAGGAGACACACATGCGCAAATACTTGATAGTAACCCTGTTGGCCGGGGTTCTTATTCTGTTTTGGTCCGGATGCGCGAGCCAGCCAGAAACCAAAGAAAAGGCTACGGAACCAAAGGTCCAAAAAACTGAGACTTCCGAACCAGAAATGGAAAAAGTAACGGAAGACGTGCAGCTCGTCGCAAAACGATCTTCTTACTATTCTGATGGAGTATTAGCCTCGTATCGGGTGTACACCTATGCCGATGAAGGCAGCGAAAAGCGGGAAGAGGTGATGTACAACTCTGATGATGAGGTAGAAGAACGAATCGAGTACACCTATGAAAGAGGTACTTTGATCGAGAGCCGCACCTACAACGGCAACGGAGAGCTGCAGCGTGTTCATCAATACGAATACAACCAAGAAGGACTTCTGATTGAGGATAAGTTGCTCGATCCCAAAGGAGAATTGCAGACCCGCCAACTCTTCGAGTACAATCAAAACGGGAAAAAGACCAAATGGAGCATATACAACAGCGAAGGCACACTTCTCAGTTACAGCATCTATGAATATGAGAACGGACTGAACACCCGAATCGAAAATTACAGCGCCGCCGGCGACCTGCTGGATTATTTCATTATTGAGTACAATAACGATGGAAAACCGGAAAATCGCACCTGGTACAACGGTTCGGACGAGGTAGAAGAGACCCGCAGTTTTGAGTACGAAGATGGAGCACTGGTAAAAGAGACTGTGTACCGGGCTAACGGTTCAGTCAAGCGCCATATCGTGTACACAAACAACGGCTACGGTAATCCGGTCGAAGTTGTGTACATGGATGCCGGCGAAGACATACTGGAACAGGTTGCCTACGAATACATCAACCGGACTAGAGTCTATTACCAGCCGGTCGAATAAAGAGTTTAACACGAGGAAATTATGCGAAAAACAAAGCTACTAGTACTGTCGCTTCTGATGCTGGGGGCAATTGGCAGTCAGTTTGCAGCTGCGAATGAGGTTGCAGCAATATGGACAAGACTGTACGAGCGAGCCCGTACTCTCGAACAAAAGCAGAAAATAATGATGAATATTGTCGAGCAGCACAGCCGCGATATGATTCCGGTTTTGACAGAAGCACTGGATGAGGAGGTTCGCACTTTTCGTAATACCGCCGATATAACTGAAAAAAGCCAGAAAAATGAACTGATGAAAATGGTGGTGAAAGAGCTAGGCAGACTGAAAGCCCGGGATGCGGCCTCGATTGTGTGGGAAACAGTAGAAACAGTTGAAGAGCCGCTTCTGAAAGGCGAGGCTATTGTTGCGCTCGGCAGCATTGGAGCACGGCAGTATGCCGATGAAATGGCAATGATGCTGAGAAATATTAACTTTAACTACGATGAAATCGAAAACCAGCGTAAGAATGAGATTATTGCCTATTCACTGGTTGCGGCACTCGGCAGACTCAAGACCGAAGTAGGGTATGCCCCGGTTTTCTTTGCTTCACAGGGCTGGTATTCCGGGCAGAGTCAGGTGAAACAACTCGCTGCGCGGGTCCTGCAGCAGATGGTTGATGATCCAACCGAAGAACTTCTCACTATTCTGCTCGAAAACCCTGAATATGAGCTGAAGCTGGCCGCACTGCGAGCCGCTGAAGAATCAACGGCACCAGAAACCGGAAAGGCAACGGTTGCGGCGGCAGCCCTCGACGAAGGGCTCACCTACTCGCCGAAAAACCAGAATGAAAAGCGACAGCTCAAAACTCTGCGGCTGAACGCACTCCGAATGCTGAGGAAGTACCCCCAGCCGGAGAGCGAAACACTCATCAGCAATATGGCACAGATGCTGCGACTGTACCGGGTAGACCGGGTGTTTGCAGAGGACGAGATGATAACCCTGCTCGAGGCAATGGGTACCTATACTGGTGAGGAAGTAGCCCGGCCGCTGGCTGAACTGATGGCCTATTACAACGAACGGCGCGAGTTCACCCCGCCGGATTCTTATCGGATTGTAAGAGCCCTGATTCAGGCTATGGGCGATGTCGGCCATGTTGTCGGCTTAGAGGAACTGACTATCATAACAATTTCGGAGTATTGGGAAGGATCAATACAGCGCGAGGCTCAGGCCGCAATCGATCAGATCCAGGCCGCAAACTAAGGCTGCACTTACGGCCCGCTCGCGGGCCAGCAGCTTGCACCCTCACTATCAACTAAAAAAGGCTGCCGCTTCGCTTATGACGAAGTTCCGGCAGCCTTTCCTCTTTTCGGTTCTATTACTTTCGCGCCCTGACGAACGTCGCGTAGACAACCGTTGATACTCAACCGGGCTACTGCACCTGCGCCAGGGTAATAGCTGAAGTGGTCACGATATCCTCCACGCTGCAACCGCGGGAAAGGTCGCTGACCGGTTTGGCAAAGCCCTGCAGAATTGGGCCGTAGGCTTCGGCACCGGCTAGGCGCTGCACCAGCTTGTAGCCAATATTGCCGGCCTGCAGGTCGGGAAAGATCAGAGTGTTCGCGTTACCGGCTACCTTGGAGTCGGGGGCCTTCTTCGCACCCACCTTATCGACAATAGCCGCATCCAGTTGCAGCTCGCCGTCAATCATCAAATCGGGGCGCTTCTGCTGGGCTATCTTCAGGGCCTCAGTGACCTTGTCTACCAGCGGATGCTTAGCCGATCCCTTGGTCGAAAAACTGAGCATGGCGGTTACCGGATCTGCCTCGAGAAAGGTTTTACAGGAGTCTGAAGAAGCAATCGCAATTTCAGCGAGCTGTTCGGCGGTCGGATCGGGGATTGTGGCGCAGTCTGCAAAAATAAAGTTGCCGTCTACCCCCCAATGCGTGTCATCCAGGGCCATCACAAAACAGGATGATGCGTACTTGGTACCTGGCTTGGTCTTGATAATGGTCATAGCGGCCCGCAGCACCGATGCGGTAGCGTTCTCTGCTCCGGCCACCATTGCATCGGCCACCCCTTTGCGCACCATCATGGCTCCCCAGTTCAGGGGGTCGAGGATCTTTGCCCGGGCATCATCCTCGCTGATGCCTTTGTGCTTGCGCAGTTCGAAAAATTCATTCGCAAACTCGTCCAGTAAATCGCTTTCGGCGGGAGTGCTGATTTTGACACCGGTAAGGTCGGCACCAACCGACTCCGCCGCCTTGGCAATCTCGGCCTGGGTCCCTACCAGATACACCTCTGAAGCCAGTCCCTCGTCAACTATCTGACGGGCTGCCTGCAGCGTGCGGGGCTCCAGAGACTCCGGAAGCACCAGCTTCTTCTGCATTGTTTTCGCTTTTTGTTTCATCTTCTCTGAAAAGGTCATATAAACTCCTAACTCAATATATTTTTATATATTACCGCATACAGAATACCAGAGAAGCGGCGAAATATCTATAATCTATTGTCCTTCGGGGCAAAATCAATTAATATCGCCACATGACTGTCGGTGTATACGGACTCGGACGTTTCGGAACCTACTGGGCATCTCTACTGGCCCAGAAGTTTAAATTAATCGGCTACAGCCGCTCGCCCAAACCGGATCTCCCGCCGGAGATCGAGCTGGTCTCGAAAGAACAGATAGCCCAGGCGGATGCCATTTTCATGTGTGTGAGCATCTCCTCCTTCGAAACCGTCCTGAAGGATCTGGCTCCGCTCCTGAAGCCGGGGGTTACTCTCTTCGATACTTGTTCGGTAAAAGTCCACCCGGCCAATGTAATGCAGCAGGTGCTGCCAGCCCACGTACAGGCTATCGCCTCGCATCCGATGTTTGGTCCGGATTCCGGCAAAAACGGCACAGTAGGCCTGCCGATGGTTATGTCGTCGCTGACCGCGGAACGTGAAAACTTCGAACACTGGAAATCGGTATTTCTCAGCTACGGGATGCAAGTTATCGAAATGAGTCCCGATGAGCACGACCACCAGGCCGCCTACACCCAGGGGGTAACCCACTTTATCGGCCGGGTGCTGCAGGACCTGCACCTGCCCGACAGCCGCATAGCGACTATGGGATACCGCAAGCTCCTCGAGATTATCGAACAGACCTGTAACGACCCGCTGCAGCTCTTCTACGATCTGCAGAGCTACAATCCCTATACCGGTGAGATGCGCAACGCCGTGTTCAAGTCGTTCCAGCACACCCTGGACATGCTCGAACCGGAGGATGAGACCTGATGAGACTTGACAGGTACAATATCGCTGAGTAGGATTGCCATATAACACGGGGGAAGAGATGTCTGAAGTACAAATACGTGAAGTCGATGAAAGCGACATAGTTACCATACTGGCCGATGATATCAGTTTCGAAGGCAAACTCAGCTTCGACGACAGTCTAATGATCAAAGGGCGTTTCCAGGGTGACATCCGCGCACTCGGAAACCTCTATGTCGACAGTGATGCGGTAG
>CAZAMY010000241.1:0-4693 GCA_964485995.1 uncultured Sediminispirochaeta sp. | reverse complement strand
AGATAATAGGCGTTCGCGAGGGCGATCTCGATGTTCGTGGAATAATAGTTGTAAGGCATCTGCATGAATACATCGCCCCTATTGAAGGCCTGCAGACTGTCATAGTATTCAGGCATTGCCTGTATATCCCGCATCAAAAGCTCATAGCCGTTTGCATCGATTACAATGATTTCAGGATCCCACATGAGCAGTTGTTCCTTATTGATGAAGACATACTCATTGATTCCTGCGAGGGAGACGACATTTTCCGCATTGATATAGTCGAGAAGGTCATAGTGGCCCGAAGTGCTTCGGATGCCCTGCACCCCGCTTCTTGGCAGACATCCCAGATAGACGGCTTTGGGGTTCTTAATGCTGGCAGTACGTTCGATAAGGTCGGCTTTCGTATGTTCAATATAGGTAATAACGGCCTCGGCTCTGGCTTCGTTGCCGGTGACGGCCCCGATTATTCTGAGGGATGCATACATTTTTTCATTGAATACACTGCCTTGGGCGGTATCGCGGGTAATGGTTACCACCGGAATCCCCGTATTGGCCTGAAGGCGTTCGATTGCCCTGCGTTCATAATGGTCGCTTACGATGATTACATCCGGATTAGCATTCAGCACCCCTTCGGCGTCGAAGGATGCCTGTGGCCCCCCAGGTCCTACATCGGGCAGCCTGTCGAAACTTTCTTCGTAAAGCTGAGCATAGGGCCGCCCGGCGGTGTTTTTGTTTTTTTCAAAAGTCTCGATTCCTACGATTCTATCGGGTTCTCCTATATAGGTATAAAGCCTGAGGGCGCCCGGCCCGATTGCTATGAAACGGTCGGATTTGAAAGGCACCGAGACTTCACGTTGGTACACATCCAGTACTGTTATGGACTCTGTGTGTGCAATGGCCGCACCGCAGACCCACAGTAAAAAAACGAAGGCGTATGTTAAAAGTAAAAAAAAGTTCTTCATAGTATGATCTCCTGTTCTAGTAAATAACATTTTTCATGCCCTTGTGGTGCAGGATTTCAGCATGAACACCATACACGGTCTCTATCATATCGCTTGTTATGATGTGCTCTTCTCCAAAGCCATACACCCGGCTATCTTTCATGAAGAGATACTTGTTGGAGAAGCGCATGGCGAGATTGACGTCATGCATGCAGACGATAAGGGTCCGATTTTCGGTTTCGGAGAGGTCCTTGATGCAGTATGCAATTTCTAGTTGATTTTTCATGTCCAGATTGCTGGTGGGTTCATCCATCAGGATGATCGGTGTCTCCTGGGTGAGCGCCCGGGTAATGAACACTTTTTGCCTTTCGCCTCCGCTGAGGCGGCTAATGGGTGTCAGCGCTTTGTCTGCAAGGCCGAATTTTTCTATGTAGGCTTCTGCTATTCTGAGGTCTTCCTTTGTAACGTCGTAGCGGATGTGGGGTCTTCTTCCAAGCAGAACAGTATCGAATACGGTGGCGTCAGTGAAAGACCCCTCCTGCGAGACATAACTCACCTGCCTTGAAAGTTCGTCGCTTGAATACTCATGCAGAGGTTTTCCATTCAAGTGAATTGCCGAATTTGTCTTAAGAATTCCGAGCAGACATTTGAGTAAGGTCGATTTGCCCACCCCGTTCTCTCCGAGTAGTGTGACACAATCGCCCTTTTCCACCTTGAAGGAGATGGCATCGAGCACTGTATTCGAGCCGTACTTGAAAGTCAGATTATTCACTTCAATGGGCATATCGCATCCGACCTTTGAACAGGATGTAGAGGAAAAGGGGGGCGCCGAGCATTGAGGTAATTGCTCCGACAGGCAGGACAATCGGACTTAGTAAAGACCGGCTGAGCATGTCCGCGAGCAGGAGTACCAGGCTCCCCAGCAGCATCGACCCCGGTATTAAAAAGCGATGATCGTGACCAATTATTCGGCGCATGATATGCGGGCCAAGCAGACCCACAAAACTTATCATGCCGAGAAACGCCACAGAGACTGCGGTAATCAGCGCAGCGAGGAAAAGCGAAACAAACCGGACCCTGCTCACATCCACACCAAGACTTCTCGCGGTGTCATTCCCGTTGGCGAGGGCGTTGTAATCCCAGCGCTTCCGGTAGAAGTAGAGTGAAGCCAGCCCCACTACGATACTGAGGATTGCAAGTGCATGCCATCCGATTCTGCTGAGATCGCCAAAAGTCCAGAAGATCGCTTTTGAGAGTTCTGTTTCGTCCGCGAAATACTGGACCAGCGTTGTCATTGCATTGAACAGTGCGCTGATCGCAACTCCCGCCAGAATGATCGCCTGCGGAGTAAAACCTTTCATTTTGGAAAGCATCAGGATCGCGAGGGTCGATCCCATGGCGAACAAGAAGGCGAAAAGCGTAGTGAGGTAAGGCATCTCCGCAATGCCTGAATGGACACCTGAGATAGTTGTTGCCAGTATAATTGCCAGGTTGGCTCCAAAAATCGCCGCCGAAGAAATTCCGAGGGTGGAAGGTGATGCGAGGGGATTCTTGAGCCCGATCTGCATCACACATCCCGCAACCGAGAGCCCTGCCCCTGCCACTACAGCTGCGATTATTCTCGGAAGTCGAAGATTGAAAACCACCATATGGTGGCGCGCTGCGCTTCCAATTCCGAACAGCGTCCTGAGGACATCAAGGAATCCGAGTTCATACGATCCGATCATGATCGCCGCGATGCCCGCAACCGCGATAGTAAGGGTAATTAAAATAAGAAAAAGCTTTTTCTTTCTGATATGGTTTTCGTAACGTTCAAGATGGCTGTACATACTATTATTCCGCGTTTCCAAGACTCCGACAACCCGGTATCGTATCGCAAAATGTGGACCAGCCTGCCGATGGAACCTGGTGCCCTTGTGTTATATGTTTTTGCATAGAATTGTCTTCGGTATGCTTAAGATTGAGGTCACATTATATAGATACGCTGTCATAAAATATAGAACTTGTATTACAATTTCTATAGCAATAAAAGCATAAATCGATGCATTCATAGGGGGTGAAAGGGCAAATTTGTCTTAATCATCGATCCGGATTACCAGCTTTGCTTGGACACCTAAAAAAAGCACCCCCGAAGGGATGCTTCTCAAATAGTTCGTTGCAGCACAACGCTTTATTTATCGGGCTGGTCTCGACTTTCGCTTCGCTCAGCCTCGACTTCGGGTTTTCCTTCGGAAAACCCTGAGGTACCCCATTTATGAAAAAAGCACTCACATCCTTAGATGTGAGCGCTTTTTTTCGGGCTGGGCAGATTTGAACTGCCGACTTCTTGGTCCCGAACCAAGCGCGCTAGCCCCTGCGCTACAGCCCGAATCTATAAAAAAATGTGTTCCTCCGAGCGGCTTGTTGAAGTGAAGCATGTTGACTGATACGGCCGCACGGCTGAACAACAAAAAAGCGGGAGCGACGGGGATTGAACCCGCGATCTCCGGCTTGACAGGCCGGCGCGATAACCATCTTCGCTACGCCCCCACATGAACAGGCCCACTATACTGAAATGGAGGTTTTCTGTCAAGTAAGGCGGGCAAATTTGCCGGTGTGCACCCCGGATATTAAGTGAATAGAGAAACGTCGAATTGACACTAACAGTCTCTCATGGTACTGTTTTCTGACTTGAATATTATCTTTAAAAACATTCACATTAAACATTAAAAGGAACATACATGGCTTCGAGAGAACAACGACGAACAAAGAAACAGCTTGAAAAGAAAGCCTCTGATCAGAATACAGTCGAGAGGAAGCGGACTCAGCATCCGGTGATGTGGGTTCTGAGTGTGCTGGTATTGGTGGTTGTAGTAGTAGCCTTTGTTGTTGCCCCGGCCTTCGGCGGAATGGGCGGCCGTGAGCGACTCATTTTCGGGTATTACGACGGCGAGCCTATCGAATACGAACCCGACAGCTATTTCGCCCGTCAGCGTGACGCCTATGCTGAGCGGATTGAAAGCCAATCGCAGCAGAACTCTGACAACTATCAGTGGCAGGCCCTGCAGGTGTGGAAAGGCGCCTACGATATGACGGTTGTGCATACTGCAATTCTTCAACAGGCCGATAAAACCGGTTTAGTTATCTCAGAGGAAAAACTCGACCGGAACATCGCAAAATACGGTCCTTACCGCGAGAATGGCAAATTCAGCGCGGAGCTCTACCGCAATGCATCCAATTCGGAAAAAGTTGCCACCCGCGAGCTGTTCAGAGAAAACCTCATCCACGACCAGTGGACCCAGGATCTGGCCAGTATTCCCTCCCCCGATGCCGAACAGGATTTTCTGCAGAGCATGGCCAGCCCGGAGCGTAAGTTTCGCTATGTCAGCTTTTCGCTGAACAACTATCCCGATAACGAGGTAGTTGCGTATGCCGAGCAGAACAGCCAGCTGTTCGAAAAGATGAATCTCAGCAGAATTTCCCTCCGGATGGAAGAGAGTGAAGCCAGAAAGATTTATCAGCAGCTCGAAGAGTCGCCAGAGCGTTTCGAAGAACTCGCCCAGAACCACTCATCCGACGAAAACGCCGAAAAGGGCGGAGATATGGGTTGGGTTCGCTACCACGAACTGGCCGGGGCATTCGAGGAGAGCGAAAAAGCCGATTTGATTTTCGCCCTCAACCGGGGTGAACTTACCGGTCTGATCGAAACCTCCTTCGGCTGGGCGATTTATCGTTGTGATGAACCAACCCTTACACCCGATTTCAATGCTGAAGAGGAAATCGATGATGTC
>CAZAMY010000240.1:0-4711 GCA_964485995.1 uncultured Sediminispirochaeta sp. | reverse complement strand
TCTACCGTATGAGGTACAGTTAGGAGGCTTATGCACATATCCACCGGCCCTACTACTACTATTACTGATTATTAATTTAAAAGAACCATAAAGATAGGAGAGAACGATGAAGTTTACCTGTGAGAAAAATACGATACAAAAAGAGATCTCAATAGCTCAGGAAATAATCTCAACCCGCAATGCGCTGTCGATTCTTTCGAACGTATTGCTGGTAGCTGAAAACAACACTCTCACCATCAAAGCCACCGACTTGAAGGTCGGCTTTGAAACCCAGATTCCCGCTGATATTGCCGAGGAAGGCAGTACTACTGTCTTTTGCGATAAGTTTCTGGGAATTCTTCGTTCTCTTCCCGATGGGGATATCGAGTTTGAACAGACCGAGAACCGCCTGCTTATCAAACCGCTGTTTAAGAAGATCAATTTTCAGCTGAAGAGTATTGCCGGCGACAAATTCCCCGAACTGCAGGAAATATCCGAGGATCAGTTTTTTGAAATTCCGCAAAAGGATGTAATCCAGATGGTCAGCCAGACCATTTTTGCCGTCAGTGACGATGAAACCCGCTATTTTATGAACGGTGTGTATTTGGAAAACCGGGAGGGCGGGCTTTCGATGGTGGCCACTGATGGACGCCGGCTCAGTTTCATATCCAAAGAGTTTGAAAACCAGATTCCCGAGTTTGATCCTGTAATCATACCGCCCAAGGTACTGCAGCTGCTGCGCAAACTGGCCAGCGGTGAAGGCAATCTGCGCCTGGCGGTGGGTGAGAAAAACCTTTTCATGCAGTTCGACAGCCAGCGTATCTCTTCCAGCCTGATCGAAGGACAGTTTCCCAATTACAAGCGGGTTATCCCCGACCAACAGCAGTATGAAATTACTATCAACAAACCACAGTTCGAAGAGGCGCTCAAACGCGTATCGCTGCTGGTAGAGCAGAAATCGCGCCGGATCTACATGAATCTTAGCGAAAACAATATAACCCTGACCTCCGAGGAGAGTGAAATCGGGGTGGCCAAGGAAGAGATAGAGTGCGATTACGACGGGCCGGAGATGACCGTTGCGCTGAACTATCTGTATCTGACCGAACCGCTGCGGGTGATCAACGATGAGGAGATACTCGTCCGGTTTACCGAACCGAACAAGGCTATTACCCTGCTCTCGAAGCCGGAGAAAGAGTTCTTCCACATCGTGATGCCGATGCAGCTCGACTGATGGAATGGCATTCACATCGATAACAACCTACTCCTACCGCAATCTCCAGGACCAGAAAGTGCCGCTGAATGTCCGCCGGATCTTCCTGGTGGGAGAGAACGGCCAGGGAAAAAGCAATTTTCTCGAGGCGGTGTATCTGCTCTCCTACGGCAGCAGTTTTCGCACCAAACGGGAAAGTGAACTCATAACCCGTGGAAAGCGGGAAATGGCCCTGAACGGCCGTTATATACGCCCTGAGGAAGACGATGTAGAAGGCACGGTGGCCTTCAAGCTGTCTACCAGCGGATCAGCCCCGGCCGACGGGGTGGCTGGCTCAACCGCCGGAGTAAGTTCCGACTCCCCTGGCCGCCCGGTCAAACCGTCACTATCGTCCGCCGCTGCGACTGGCAGTTCCCGCGGCAGCGCGTCCAAAGAAAAAATCATCGAGCTCGACGGCAAGCGTCTGCAGGACCGCAAGCAGCTCATCTCGCATATCCCGGCAATCGTGTTCAGCCACGACGATATCTACTTTGTGAACGGACCGCCCGAGCGGCGCCGCTGGTTTTTCAATCAGACCATGAGCCTGTTCGACCCAATGTTTATCGACACCCTGCGCGACTACAGTAAAATACTGAAAATGCGCAACCTGGCCCTCAAAGAGCAGCGCAGCGAACTGATTCCCGTATACGATCAGCAGTTGGCCGCCGCCGGAATTGAGATCCAGCGCCGCCGAACCGAGGTAATTCGGGAGTTCAACCAGGTAGTAGCACCAATCTTCAGCAGAGTATCCACAATCTCCGAACCACTTGCCATCGAATACCGCCCCTCCTGGCCGCGGGGACAAGCTAACGACGTGTCTTTGCAGCAGTCACACACCTCGCCGGAAGGCTCCCCAGCAGAAAGCGAACCTTCCCCGGCCGAGCCCAACCAATCCTCCGACTCTGCCCCTACCCTTGACCGGGTGTGTGATTATCTGGCAGAGAAGCGTGAGCAGGATCTCCTCTACGGCACTACCTCCAGCGGACCCCACCGTGACCGGTTTGTATTTCGTCTGTCGGGTACCGATTTTGCCCGCATCGCCTCTACTGGACAGCTGCGGCTTATGTCGCTTATATTGAGATTAGGTCAGTGCCGCTATTTTTCGCAGAAAACCGGGCGGCGGCCGATCTTACTGCTAGACGACGTGCTGCTCGAGCTAGACGGTGAGCGTCGAAAGCGCTTTCTGGCGCACCTGCCCGATTTTGAACAGGCTTTCTTCACATTTCTGCCGGACGAAAAATATATCGATCTGGCGCAGGCCGACGGGGAAAATGCCGCCGGCGGCACAATGACGACCGCGGGACAGTGCGAAACCGAAACAGCAATTTTCTGGGTGGAAAACGGATGGATCCGAAAGATGAACACGGGGCAGACAGCCCGTACAACACAGACAGACCCGAAGACATAGACTCCGAAGACACCGCGGCGCGTAATTCACACCAATCTTCGAACAACAGGGGTGGCGCTGAAGAGGGGAGCGATGACCAGTCTGTAAAGGCACATAAGGAGCCGGACACCGTTCCTGACTGGTCCGAGCTTGGTCGCGGTACCCGTAAAAGCCCAAAAGGCGTGCGTGAGATCCTCAAAGCCTACTTCAACGACACCCAAATCGACCGGGCCGACGAATATCACAGTTTTTTTACCAGCTGGAAGCAGTTGGCCGGCATCAATATCGCCGCCCACACCCGACCCCGGGACGTCCGCGGCGGCGTTCTCATCGTTGAAGCCGATCATCCCGGCTGGGTCCAGCTGCTGCACATGCAAAAGCGCACCATTCTTCGTAAGATTATGCGCGATTATCCGCAGCTGGAAGTCAAAGAGATCCGCATCGTAGTCGGGAATGGCGGGGAAAATTACAATAAAAATTCCAATGCACCAGACGAGTTGGCCAGCGCCGGGCGTGCAAGTGGGCCGTCCATACAGCCATCTAAGCCGCCTGAGCCGGCCGCCGGCAAGCCGGACGCGGCGGAGGAGTCAAAGGGGGAGTCGCAGGAGGAGGCGCCGGAGGAGCGGCAGTACAAGCGCCGGTTCGAGGAGGCGCTGCAGGAGCTGGGCAAGCGGGTTGAGGAGCGTGAGACGGGCGACGAAACCGAGGGCGAGTAGCCGGAGGGTATTGCTAGGGCTGTTAGCGCCTAGTTGACAGAGATGCGGGGCGGCGAGTATACTACTCCACCGTCAGTAGTTTAGATTATAACGCTTTTTGCGATCAAATAAGGAGATATCGAAATGAAGAGGACCTATCAGCCAAGCAAAGTGAAGAGAAACCGTAAGTTTGGATTCCGGGCCCGGATGGCCACTAAAGGCGGACGGAAGGTTCTTGCGCGTCGTAGAGCCAAGGGTAGAAAAAAACTCTCCGTCGCAGATGAAAGAAAGCCTTACTAAACAACAGCGGCTGAAAAAAAGAAACGACATCAGCCGGGTGTTTTCATCACCCAACAAAGTATCATGTTACGGTGCAAAGCTTTTTTACAGAGAAAACGGACTCGACAGAAACAGATTGATGGTTACCCTTGTTCGGAAGTACGGCACTGCAGTTCAGCGAAACAGAGCCAAACGAGTAACCAGGGAGGCATATAGACATATGCAGGCCTCCCTCAAAACCGGATACGACCTTGTGGTAGTGCTCTACCCACATAACGATACATACGTTAATCGTAGTCGCCAGCTTCAGGAGCTGTTTCAAAAGGCATTCCTTCAGCTGGAAACCTCCCCTCCTGCGCTATAAGAACTATTGAGCCACTTCAGTAGCCGTTTTCCCTGTAAATCTCCGCACCACCCCGAGGAGAGAGTATGGACAAGCGAACACTATTAGCGGTGGTCTTATCGGTAGTTGTTATTACGGTAGGATTCATCATCCAGACAAAATTTTTTATGCCGCCCCCCGAAGAGATTGCGCAGACCCAGCAGCAGACCGAGCAGGCTGAAGCTGCGCAAAGCGGTGGTCAAGCTGCGAATCAGGCAACAGAATCAGACCAGGAGGCGGGAACCTACGAACAGGCCAACGACCAGGGAGAGACCCAGGCGGCCCAGACGGTGGCGACTACTGCTTCCGGTATTGTTCCTTTCGGCGACCAGCCGAACCGCCAGCAGGTGAACCTGGAGACCGAGCTGCTGGAGGTGACCTTCGACAGCCAAGGAGCCAAAGCCACTTCAATTAAACTGAAGAAGCATCTCGACCAGGGACAGCCCCTGGAAATGGTGCAGCGCGCCACCGAGGATCAGGGCGCTTTCAGGATTACCTTCGGTCAGCCTTACGACCCGGCGGTGGACGCCAATTTCAACGTACGGCGGATTGACGGCAACACTGTGGAGTTTTACCGCGAGTTTGCCGTGCGCAACAGCGCCGGCGATCTGGTGCCCTTTATGCTGAAGAAGAAGTTCATCTTCAAGCCGAACGACTATCTGTTCGAGCTGCGGGTGACTATTGAAAACAGTGTAAACGAATATCCGCCCCTCGATTTTGGCGGCTATGCGTATACCCTG
>CAZAMY010000239.1:0-4713 GCA_964485995.1 uncultured Sediminispirochaeta sp. | reverse complement strand
GTGGGGGCGTAGTGGTCCGGCAGCATGCCGGGGCCGTCGTATTGCGCGGGCAGCTCGGCACGACTGATCACGGCTCCGATCAGCTCTTCGATCTCTTCCTGTGCAAGTCCGCCGGCCCGTAATACAATGGGGGTCTCGCCAGTCAGTGAAAGTACCGTCGATTCCACCCCAACGCGGCAGGTTCCTCCGTCGATCAGCCCGGCGTAACTGCCGGCCAGCTGTTTCTGCACATGTCCGGCAGTAGTCGGACTAGTTCTGCCGAACAGATTTGCGCTGGGGGCGGCTACCGGAACTCCGGCAGTACGAATGAGTTGCAGAGCCAGTGGGTTGGCCGGCATGCGAATGGCAACAGTACTGTTGCCGGCCGTGACGATGTCCGGTACCCGGCTGCTCTTCGGAAAGACCAGGGTGAGCGGGCCGGGCCAGAAGTGCTGCATCAGCCGGCGGGCCTTTTCCGGGATATATTCGACTAAAGACTCAACCTGTTCAATACCGGCGACATGCACAATCAGCGGGTCGTGCAGAGGACGCTGTTTCGCCTCAAAAATAGAAGCCACTGCGTCTGGATTCATTGCATCGGCTCCGAGGCCGTAGACTGTTTCGGTAGGAAAAACGGCAAGTTGGCCGGACTGCAGGGCTGCTGCCGCCAGTTCTACCTCTCGGTCCAGATCGGCCCGGGCCTGCGGATGGGTCATGATCCATTCCCCGGCGGCCGGAAGGTTGTGGAAGACCAGCCGCTCGTAGGGGAGTTCGGGCAGGTGCTGCATCCCATGACCGGTCAGTACATACAGGCCAAATGCACCCACTGCATCGGCAGTGGCTGGATCGTGTGGATGATCACCAATTACGAAAGAGCTGGTCAAATCAATCCCGAATTCTTCGGCTGCCTGCTGCAGAAAACCGGGCTGCGGTTTCATGCAGCTGCAGTTGTCAGCGCGGCTGTGCGGACAGATATACCATTCTAAAACCGTGATGCCTTCTGCCTGCAGGACGGAATCTATGTAGCGGTTTACCGCTTCGACTTCTTCGGGGGTGAGGATTCCCTGCGCGATGCCGCTCTGATTACTCACAATAAACAGTGAATAGCGCTGCTGCAGTTTCCGCAGCGCATGGAATATTCCGGGAATGAAACGGATTTTGTTTATGTCTGAGAGATGGCCGACATCCTCGATTAGTGTACCATCTCTGTCTAAAAAAAGTGCTGACTGCTGCATGCGAAACGTTACAAGATATAACTATGAACTGTCAATGTATCCGGGCTCAGTCCGGGGCAACCTCGTTGCCCACCTTGCGGGCGCGTTCGGGTTTATCCAGGTCGATTCCGGCGGCCAGACCGATTTCCACCAGCAGGTTCCAGCCGGCGCAGAGGTACACATACGAGCTCATCATATCGGTCTGCGGCACCTTGATAGTGGGGAAGGGGGTGTCGCGGTCGGCTATCGCCACCACCGTCAGACCGACTCCCTGTTCGAGGACCTCCTGAAACTTGCTGATTTCCTCTTCGATCGGATCAATTACAAACACGATATCTTCAGGGGACATCACCTCTTCAATGCCGTGTACGGCATAGGTTCCTTCGAGAAAGTCGGATTTCTTGCGGGTGATCTCATTGGTCTTGAGAGTCAGCTCCTCGGCGACTCCGTCGTTCAAGCCGGCGAAGTAGATGGTAGGGGCCTTAGCTGCCCGGGATATGATTGTGCGGTCGATTTCGGTGGTCAGTACCGTTTCCAGCCGGTCTGCCAATCCGTGCAGATCGATCCGGTTGAGCGAACCAGCTGTATGATGCAGAATAGTCTCATAACAGAGTGCCTGCTCAACGACGCTCTTGGTAGCGGCAACTGCGTTCTCCCAGCCGCACTTCAGCACCAGTGTGTCGTCGCATAGCTGTTCCAGCGGCGTGTCATGGTTGGCAGTCAGTGCATACACGTGCCCGTGGCCGGCGGCCTTCAGCTGCTTGGCCAGCAGGACGACCTCTTTTGTGCGGCCGGAGTTGGATGCACAGAACACCGCCATCTTTGAAAGGTCGTACAGTGCAGCCTGCCGCGAACCTTCGGTGCGGACGGTCAAATCGATGCCCTCTGTGAGAACGCGCCGGATACTGTTTTTGGCCGGAAAAATGCGGCTGGACCCTTCTCCGGTGCACAGCAGTGCTCCGACGGATTTAATTTTTTCAGCTACCGGCGCAGTGCGGGACAAATCAAAATTCCGTACCACATCCGGGGTCTCCATCATCTCTTTTACCAATGCGTAATTTGAGTAACGTTCCTCTTTTAAGTTCATGCACATTTCTCCTTCTATTTCAGCAGTTCGAGCTCGGTAGCCCTATAGAGGGTCGGCCCGCATACCACAAGTTTTTAATCATTCTATAAAGTTAAGCCCTCATAGTTTGTGCCGGTTCAATCTTTGTGTAAAGGTCGCGGTCTCCTGGCGTACCTGTTGAATAAAATTGTTGTCGTCTATAGTCCCGATAGCGGCGGTCATTTCGGCTTTATTCCGATAGGTTGCTATCCGGAACGGATTTTCGAAATCCTTGCTCCGGGATGTATAAACCTGGTCCCGGATGTACTCCTGAACAGCAATCGCTCTGTCCAGTACTCCATTCCACTCCTCTATGCTCAGTTCGGATTTATTCATTAAATGTACCAACACCGCATACGCGTGGCGCTGCTTATGAAGCCCGTACTCATCCCATAAGCGGTGGTACTGTTCGTGGATTGCATCCCAGCTTTCGAGTTCGCCCCGGCCGATACTGGCACGCAGCTTCGCTGCGTCGCTCTGCAGCATCAGTTGGCCGCCGATATTCACCCAGTCGGTTTCGCGCTTCCCTCCCAGGGTGGTAAACAGAGTATCCGGAGTCTCGTCGGGATGGGCCTCCAGAAAGTCGACTAGATTTTTGACTGCATAGAACAGCAGCATCTCCTCGTAGGCGTGATATCCTTCGACGCTTTTGAGTATCTGTACCGGCCGGCGGGTCTTTTCCATATTCTCGCCGTACACTTTCAGCGCGGGCGGGGTTTTGCGGCTGCCTGCCAGAAACTTACGACCGCGGGCGCTCATCTCCTCGGAACTGCTCTGCTCGTTCAGCCCGCCTTCGTCGGCCAGCACCGCTCTGCCTATCCATTTTTCGAGCAGGCGGCGAGCGTGAATTATCTCTTCGACCGAGTCGGGGGCAAAGGCGTCGAACTCGATGTGCTGGGTTTTGCGGGCGCGTTTGTCCCGTTTATGGAATTTCCATGCGTTCCTGCTGAGGGCATACATATTGTACATCCACCAGTAGGCCGGCATTACTTCCAGTGTGCCGTCGGTGCTGTTGTTGTTCAGCAGCGAGAATGGTAAGCGTATATCGAGCTCTGCCGGATACTGCCCCTTGGACACCAGCACGAACGAGGCGAAGCGGCTGGAGTGTTTGAGGCTGGTGCACAGTCCCGGCCAGAAGCCCCGCCCGGCCTGGATTTCGTTGTCGTTGGCCCGGCTGTTGTGGTTAGAACCAATGGTTGCGCCGGCGGCGATATTGCTCTGCCCCATGACTACCGAGGCAATCAGGAAGGAGTTGTTGTGGTGCTGCTCGTGGGCCGGGAAGATCAGGTTGTTGAGCACCTCGCAGCAGGAAATAGTCGAATTATCGCCGAGAAAGGAGTTGATGAGACGGGCACCGTACTTCAAATTCGAATTGTCTCCCATGATGAAACGCACGGCTTTACAGCCATAGAATATGTGGCAGCCGTAGCCGATGATGCCGTTTACCAGCTCTACTCCTTCACCGATCTGGCTCGGCTCTTCCTCCGAAGAGTTGATGGTGAGGTTCTTCAGTTTGTTCACACCCTTGATGTAGCAGTGGGCTCCCACCTTCACATCTTTTAGAATTCGTGAAGTTTTTATTACCGACTGAGGACCGACTGTACCGTAGTAGCCACGCTGTGAATCGAAGCGGCACTGTGTCAGCTCCTTCAGTTTGCTCTGCAGGGCTGCATCGTCGCGGTATTTTGCCCACAGGTAGGCATCGGCCGGGATCATCCCGTCGAAGGGCAGCACCTGGCGGCTCCCGGTCTCGTTCATGATGTCGAGCCAGACGCGGTTCTCCTCCGGCTCGCCGTCCTTGATAATGCCGTTGCCGAATTTAGCGTAATTAGTGGTGTGCATCTCATCGATGTTCGCCAGTATGCAGCGGTCGCCGATGATGTAGTGAGCCAGATAATCTACATTGTGTATGACGGTATCGTCCCCAATGTCACAATCCCAGATAAAGCTGTTGCGGATGCCGCTGGGAAGCTGCAGGTCGTGATGTTCCAGGATGACATCCCGAAGACGCCCTATCCGCACCAGTCCGCGAAAGCTGTTGTTATGAATGCGGTGGGGGTCGAACTCCTCAGAGACAAGTACAGAGGCCCAGTTTTCAGCGGTGTTTCCATTATGCACCAGAATTTCGATTTCACTGGTTTTCAGGGTTCGCCATTTTTCAGTAGATTTTCTGTTTTGTACGTTTCGAAGATGGTATTTATCTTTCCCGCTAGGAATATACTCGCTGGGAATAAAATCTTTTCCCGGACTGTCAGCCAAATGTATCTTTATGTTATTCATGGGCCTATTTTAGCAGATACTCTCCACTTTATAAACGATTTTATATTGTATAGACTGTCCCGAAGCTTAGCGCAAAATTGAAAAAACATCTCAGTGTTACAAGCATTGTGATACAGACATTTCTCCCCGCCTCTC
>CAZAMY010000238.1:0-4714 GCA_964485995.1 uncultured Sediminispirochaeta sp. | reverse complement strand
GTTCCAGGACGAACGCGCACCTTTTCCGGCTGTACATACTGTCTAAAGGCTGTCTCCGGACCCGCGGCTTCGCGGGTACGAAAATAAATCGTCGCATCATCTCGGGGTAATATTCTAACGGTCTGATCCTCGGTATAGTTATAGCCCGATTGGATTCCCGCTATATCAGGAGGAAGCGGAGCAGACTTGTCTATTGTAAAACGATAAGTTTGTTTTGCGAGAACAGTGTTGGTTTCTGTATCGTACACGCCGGCTTTGAGTATAAAACGCTTGCTTTGTCCGCGGGCAACTTGAATGGACAGTGAATCGGACAGGGAGGGTGAATCGGCGCCGAGTGTATTTAACTCTGTGTTTTGAGCAAATAGTTCGTAGCGTATATCCGTATTCGGAGTAGCCGGCTGTATAACGACATCTTCATTATACAGCCCGCCCTTTTCCACACCTTCTACGAGTCTGCGTGTATACTCTGCAAAGGAGAGTCTCCGGCTTACTGTTTCGCTTCTGATGCCATAGCTGTTTTCAGTATAAGCGTTCACTTCTAAGGCAGTACCGCTGCGACTTTGGTAAAACATAACTTCACGGTCGAAAGCCTGATACTCTCCTCCGTTTAGTTTGAGATACGCCTGGTTATCCTTTTCAGTTTCGATCCTCACTAAAAACTGCTGCGCCCCGATCTGCTCGATGCGTATTTCAGGTGGAGCCGGCCCCTTACGGGACATTCTGATTAGTGCGGTTTTTGTTGCCGACATATTTCCAGCCTGATCTATGCCGCGATACGCGAGGGTATATATGATGGTTTCGGAATCTGTAGTAGGAGCTTCGAGAGCGAGAGGCTCGGTTCCAAATACATTCGAGTTGGAGTCGGGCTCAGGTGGACTGCTGCCGTCGGTAGATAACTCATAGATAATCCGGTGACGGTAGTCTGGCGGGGCAGTTATTTTTGCTGGTCCGCTGGTATCGGGTGCAGCCGGTATACCCTGTAATACCGGCATATCCGGCTTTTGGCGGTCAATAATAATCTCTGCAGTGTCACCGATAACTCGGTTGCCGGCGGAATCGATTGATGCAAGGGTTAATAGATAATGCCGCTCTTCTCCGGGCACACCGCTAATAGAAACACCCTGTCTTAAAAGTGAACCCTCCGTAATGATTTTTTCCAGATCGATCTCTCCAGCTTCCCCTGATTCCT
The DNA here is from genome assembly GCA_964485995.1 of uncultured Sediminispirochaeta sp. GTDB lineage: Bacteria > Spirochaetota > Spirochaetia > DSM-16054 > Sediminispirochaetaceae > DSBN01. The sequence continues at coordinate 3,525 of CAZAMY010000238.1, read as the reverse complement.
CTACATAGATCCAGGAATTCTGATTTTCAGCCGGTTCAGCTGCGCTCAGGGTAACCGGCTTCGAATATAGACCGTTTCCCACTATATTCTGCAGATCCGGAAGCTGCGGCGGCCGCCTGTCGATTGTAAACTCGGCGGTGGCGGTGTCGCTCCAGCTGTCTGAAGCCGGGACATAGCTGCGCGCTTTTAACAGATACCTAATTTCACGATTGTCGCTCCCTACCAGGTGAATCGGTTGACTGTATTGAGTATCCTCGAAACCCGGGGCCCGGCTTTGAGCTGAGGTTTGCGAACCGGATTCTTCAGAGATGGAACCATCTTCGGTAAACCGGTAGAGCTGGTAATATATGACAGCATCGGGAAAGGGTGGAATACAGCGCACTGATAACGGAACCTTCGTGATGTTCGCGGCTGAATCGTGTATGAAGTCGGGCGGAGGCGGAATACGAGTATCAATTACTATCTGCTCCGTTTTTTGCCGGGAGCGGTTTCCCAGCTCATCTTGAGCAAAATAGACAATAGTATACTCTTTCTGAGTGCCTTGTTCTACCTGGAGATCAATCGCCTGACTGTATTGCTGTAGTGTGGAGTGCAGGGGTTCAATACGGTAGAGAATAGTGCCTTCCCCTTCAAAACGGAGAGTGGTTTCATCCCGCCTCAAGGTCGGAGGAGCCGGAGGAACCGAATCAACATCAATTTTTACAGTAGCGGTTGAAGAGGAGAGATTACGGGCTGTGTCCCGCGCAGCAAAGCGTAGGAAAGCACCCCCTTGATATCCGGCAGGGAAGTCGACTCGCAACGAGCGTGCTACCGTCGGTGAATCCGAATTGATCTGCAACAGTGGGGTTTCTCCATACCCAATCGCGTATACAATTTCCGAATCGGCATCGGGATGGTCAATTTTGATATCAGCACCATGACTGTCCTGCCTCAGTATCTGAAAGGTTGGCGCCTGCGGTACCTCACTGTCAAAAGGCAGTAAGCTTCGTACTACTTCACTACTGTTACCATTGTCGTATCTCGCAACCGCCTGTACCGGGATAACGCCGAGTTTTGATGATTCATCGGCTTCTATGGTAAACGGTCCGGTGTATCGACTGGAAAATCTGTCCGGTGTAGAACCGTCGGTAGTATAATAAATCTCCGCACCGGCTGATGACTGTATTTCCAGACGGATAGTCTTTCTAAACGGCACATCGTCTTTGATGGTTATGTGAGGATTTGCGGGAACACTCCGATCAACAACAAAGAAGAATCTGTATTGATGCATTCGTGCTTCAGCAGTATCATACACACCGATCCTGTAAGGGATGAAGTTTCGCATTCCCTCTGCGGTATGTGCCTCCAGGCGTGAGGTAAGTTGCGGGTGATGTATACTTACTTCGGCATCGTTTAGGCTGTAATAGAGTTCTATGCCCTCGGTTGCGACCGGCAGGGGGAAATAGTCAATCTCTTCCATCGGTCCACCGTATTCGACTGGTGAGAAGGCTTGAAAAAACTGTTCTTTCGGTTGTTCGACACTGTATGAAATAGTTTTTGAGTGTATGTCGCTGCTTCCGGCTAACTTGGCCTGTATTCGAAGGTCTATTCGTCCGGAAGAGTGTATGAGTACAGGGCCATCATATGAAGTTCCGCTATCTTGCGGCTCTTCACCCTCCACACTGTAGCGGACCCATTCATAGCAGCGCGCATTCGGTATTACCAGCCATTGTGCATTTGCGAAACTACCCCTTACAGGAGAAAGCACCTCGATTTTCTGAGGGCGGCGGCCGCATGCTTGATCGGTGCCGCCTTTGTAGGTTACGACTTCACTCATGTTGCCGGCAGCATCCTCGCTGTAGGCCTTTACCGTGCTGTCAGCCTCGATCTGCGGGTGTTCGCCGTTCCAGCTCTTAAAGCTCGTGTTCTCAAAGGTCGAAAGCCAATATTTTATCCGCAGGCCCGAATAGTCCTCTTGAGTGGAAAAACTGACAAACTGAGTGTTGTTTTCGCTCTTAAGTCTTATCTCAGGGGCTTGGGGCGGGCGTTTATCTATGGTGTAGCTGTATGAAGATATATTGTCGCCGTTTTCTGTCTGCAGCTTTATCTGTAGAGTAAATACTCGCTCTTCTCCCGGCAGCGCCGAGAGGCGCAGGGGATGCCGGTATTCGATCCAGGTATCATCACTGCTGCCGGCAAAGCGATAGGAAAATTGGGTATCCGCTTCGCTTTGGATTTCAACATATGTTGTCTTTGAGTAAGACCCTGCAACTGGAAACAGAGTAACCGCGTGCTCTTGGGCGTGCAGAGAAAGGGTCAGCACTGCCAAGAGCCCGAAGAGCATGAAGTGTTGTATATTTTTTCTTACATTCGGGATGGTCATACCCCCTACCGCTTTCTATTAAAAAGTTCCTTGTCGAGGATCTCTATAAAGCCTTTATCGGTAAAGGAGTAGTTATTCTGGAATTCCTCTTTCGTAAGACCGACGAATTCATGGCTTTTGTAGTGGATCCAGACATCTTCTTCAGGTGTATTGACGATGTGCTTGCGGCAATAGTAATCGGGATCGACAGGCATCTGTTCTTCATTGTTGGGAAAGACCTTGTAATCATGCACAGCGATTTTAAGGTCCTCTCGCGGAATGCCGTGATCCATAATTACCTCCGCCAGATAGTTCATAGTTCGGCCGGAGTCGTAGATATCGTCTACCAGCAGTACCTTATCACCATTTCGCAGGTATTCTGGTTTGTAGGTCCATCCGTCTATCATAACCCGGGAACGCTTATGGATATCGGTATACGACCTTGCTACCACGGCAGCATAAAATACGGGCCGTTCATCGTTTCGTACAATCTTGAAATACTCGCTAATGACATTGCCGATATAAGCCCCACCACGTAGAAGCACATAAATCACGTCTGGAATGAAACCGTCTTTGTGAATTCTGTAGGCTAGTTTGAGCGAATTGTTACGAACCTGATCGTACTCGACGAAATCTTTCATCTATTCCTCCCGGAGTTTTGCAGCGATGTAAAGGGAGGGCCCTTTACGGCCCTCCCTGTGGTTAATCTTTATGTTATGTGTAGTGTAACCTAACGCTCAATTCCGGTAAAGTATTTATTACCTTCTCTTATGTAGGAAATCTTGAATTCGCCTATCGATGCATCACCGATCATTTTGTAAAAATCTTCCAGCGATTCAATATTTTCATCGTTGATTGCAGTGATAACATCGTAGTTTCTGATTCCGCCGATATAGGCTTTGGTTCCTTTATCGACACTGGCCACCAGAACCCCGCTCTGCGATCCTTCCAGATCGAGTTCCTCCCGGGCCTCTTCATTCAGCGGTACAACGATCATACCCGGCCATAATTTATTCTGATTCGAAAGAATCTCTTCACTTTCTTTCCGCTCGCCAATTTTCACTTCAACCGTGGTCATAGTGCCGAAACGGTTTACTCTGAATGTGGCGGTAGATCCGGCTTCTAGATCGCCGACTAGTCGGACAACTTCGTCACGGTTTTTCACATTCCTGCCGTTGATTTCG
>CAZAMY010000237.1:0-4740 GCA_964485995.1 uncultured Sediminispirochaeta sp. | reverse complement strand
CGGCTCGCCTGGGCAATCTCTTCCAGAAAGTCGGCAACCTTGCCGGATCCGCTCACAATCGAGTCGAGCTGAGTAGCCGTCTCTTCGGCCGCTTCGGTTCCCTGCTTGATGTTGCCCACTGTCTCTTCCACCATCTCGGTGGTCTCTTTCACCGAATCGGCACTTTTTACAGCCAGGTTCCGCACTTCGTCAGCTACAACCGCGAAACCCTTACCGTATTTTCCGGCCCGGGCCGCTTCCACATTTGCATTCAGTGCCAGCAGATTGATCTGAAAGGCGATATCATCAATTACTTTGACCACCTTATTGATTTCATCCGAAGAGGCATTGATGCGGGCCATGATTTCGGACATCTGCTTCATCTGCTGATTGCCGCTTTCCGCATCAGAGGTAGCCTGCTTGGCTATCGAGAGGGCCTCGGTTGCATTCTCGGCGTTCTGTTTCGACTGGCTGTTGATTTCGTTGGTCGAGGAGGTAATCTCTTCCAGGCTGCTGGCCTGTTCGGTTGCCCCCTGGCTGAGGTTCTGACTGGCCTGTGAAACCTGATCGGCACCGTTGTTCACCTGCTCGACGGCGTTATTCACCTGACTGAGCAGTTCATTCAGAGAATCGACCATTTCCCGAAAGGATTTACCGAGGGTATCCTTATCTGATGAGACATTAGCCTCTACCTGCAGATTCTTATTGGCAATCTCTTTTGCAATACGGGCCTTGTCAGACTGGTAGTCGATCAATCCGGAGAAAGAGGTCCCGATTACTCCCAGCTCGTCCCGGCGGGTCTTGATCTTGGTAAATTCCTGCTCATTTACATCGGAGAGCGCGGTGTCGCCGACGGAAAGGTTCTTTGCTCCGGCCACAATCAGCAGGATAGGCTTGGAAATGGTGCGCGAGAAAAGCACTGCTGCAACTATCGCAATAAGAATCATAACCAGGGTGGTGACGAGGATAAAATTGGTGAGGGTTATGATAGGCTCGCGAACCTCGGATTCATTTATCTCCGAGAGCAGGGCCCACTGGGTGTCATACACTTCAACCGGACCAAAGGCCGAGAGCACCTGATTACCAGTGTAATCGGCAATTATCCGGGCTTCACTCTCCCCTGAAAGTGCGTCCTTGGTGGCTTCCGTCTCTATTCGGCCGGTCTGCGGGCGGGCAAAGGAGGCAGCTACGCTGTGGTTTTCAGGATCGAGAAAGGAGTCCGAGCGCATCAGGTTCTCAGGGCCTACCAGGTAGCTCTCACCGGTTTCACCCATTCCGGTACGCTCCTGCATAATCGCATTGATCTGCTCCAGAGGCATCTGCAGGGCCACCACCAGATCAACACTCCCCTCTGTGATGATCGGCTGGGAGATAAATGCAGCCGGGGCACCGTTCGAAGGAGCATACGGCCTGAAGTCGCCGAAACTGAACTCTTTCGCGCTGAGGGCCTCGCGGACCGCCTCGCCCAGACTGGAATCGGAATACGTGCCGTCGACAATGTTGGTTCCGTAATCCTTCTCCTTGGCAACGGAGTAAAATACCTGTCCCTCCGGGTGAATGAGGAACAGATCGTAGTAGCCCAGACCGGCGGTATACTGCTGGTAGTACTCCTGCTCGCCGGCGGCAACATCCGGCACCACCGCGTCTTCCAGGTCCATCTTGGTTACCATGGCAAAGTTGTAGCCGCCAGCCTCTACCTGTGAGTAAACGGCCATGACCAGCGTGCCGTCACTGTCGGTGAATACATCCGATCCGGAGATACCTTGATGTGCCTGCCGCAGATACGACGGTGCAATGCTGGTTGCATCATACCCGTACACATAGTCTCCGCCGCCGTTGGTCTTCATATCACTGCGAAAGTAATAGCGGCTGCCTATCTTCTGAACCAGGTAGCTCTCACCGGTTTCGCCGAGTCCGGTACGTTCGTCAAAAATACTCTGCATGGCCGCTTCGACCGGGCCTCCAGCCGACAGATCGGCCTGATTCACACTGTTTTGAGAAAAAAAGGTTTCCACTGCGGCCTGTTTATTGGCATGTACCGCTTTCATCGTATTGAAAGCCTCTTTTTGTAGTGAAACAACCGTCTCGCTTAAGACATTCATGTCTCCACGCCGGTCGTCAAAGTAGGTTTCGATCTGTCCAGCCTTGATTTCACGAATTGCCCGCAACTGTGCAAACTGCGACTCCATCAATGAATCGCTTGATTCCTGTACCGACAGCAAGGTAACTGCACCTAGTGCCAGCACAACTACCGCTACAAACATCAGGGTAATCTTTCCGCCGATGCTCTTAAAGAAAGAAATTTTCTCTTCTTTCATTACTTCTTCTCCCTTCTGGGCTTGATTGTCTCGAGCTTACTCAAGAGCTCGAGGAGAGTCTCATACTCATCAGATTTATCCAAAAAGTAATCCGCCCCTTTTTGGATGCTTTTCGCATGATTCACTTCATCCGGAAAATTGGTGAAGATGATGGTAACTGGTTTGAACGGCTGAAGATTCAGGTAGTCCAGCACATCGAAACCGCTTCCGTCCGGAAGCTGAATATCCAGGACCATCACATCGATTTTTGAGGCTCCCAGTTTATCGATAGTGAGCTGAACAGTACTGCTTTCATCGATCATGGTGTCGTGCAATGAGTGATTGAGCAGTTTTTTCAGATTTGTTCGAATGATTTCAGAATCATCAGCAATCAGCAGATTCACCTAATCTCCTTAGAATAGCAACGCTATTTTGGAGTGAGTATAGGCATGACAACCGCCTCTGTATGTAACAAACTGTGTGGTTTTCAATGCCACAGATTCTGTGGCAACCGGCGTCGAGGGCCGCGAAGGGAAATCTACTCTAATAAATCGTGGCGGATAACGTATTGGACGATTTCCGCATTGTTTTTAAAATTCATCTTTTCCAGCAGACGGCGGCGGTACGAATTAATGGTATTTATGCTCAAGCCCAGCTTTTCGGAAATAGTGCGCACCGATTCCCCCTTGCCGATGAGCAGCAGAATCTGATACTCGCGGTCCGACAGCTGTTCATGCGACACATGCTGCCGGTCATCTCTCACCTGCTGATACAGCTGTTCAGCCACCGCATCGGTAATATAGCTTCCCTTGCGATAGATAGCATGAACCGCTCGGATTATAGTATCCGATGGTGCATCCTTGGTTAGATAGCCGGCGGCTCCGTTGCGAAGGGCCCGGCGTGCATACCGCATCTCGGGATGCATACTCAGCATCAGAACTTTGGTGTCGATTTTTTCAGCTTTGATATCCTTGAGTACCTCGATCCCGTTCTTATCCGGAAGACCGATATCCAGAATGACTATGTCGATATCATTGTCCCGCAACAGTTCGAGGGCTTTGCCGGCGGAGGCCGCTTCTCCAACCAGCTGGATATCCTCCTCCTCATCAAACAACTTACGGAACCCGTCGCGGATGAGTTCATGATCATCGGCTACCAGCACATGTATCACACCTCATCCTCCTTGTACGGAATGCACACCTGCACCCTGGTTCCTCGCCCGGGCTCACTGTTGATGTGCAGCCGCCCCCCGCAGTGGGCTGCCCGTTCGTGCATGCCGAGCAGCCCGAAGGATGCCTCCGGGGGTGTTGCCTGCGGGTCGAAGCCGTGCCCGTTGTCAATAACAGCGCACTCGACAATCCCATCAGTGGTATTCATCTCGATATCTACACGGCTCGACTCTCCATGCCGGACGCTGTTGGTGAGGGCTTCCTGGATAATCCTGAACAGCATAAGGGCTTTGTGGGTATCCAGCTCTAACTCAGGGGTGGAACAGTGAAATCCTACTTCGATATCGAAGTACTGCTTGAACTCGTCAATCTGCCACTCGATCGCTTCAACGATACCGGAGGTATCCAGTACACTCGGCCGCAGCTCAGTAGATATTTTGCGTACCCTTTTTACAGTTCCGTTCAGGATTGAATCCATATCTTCGGCCAGTTTCTTAATTTTCTGTGTGCTGCTATCGTGCTCCGGCTCGTTTTCGATAATTTTTTTTACAATGGACAGGTTCATTTTCAGCGCTGTAAGCGACTGACCCAAATCGTCATGAATCTCTCTGGCCAGATACGCGTTTTGCTCCTCCCGCACCTTTTGCAGGTGGTTTGACAAATCGCGATACATATTCTCCCGCTGTTTCAGTTCTCGCTCGGATTTATGCAGCTTCATGGCCATCTCGATGGTGGCGGTGATGAACTCTTCGTTTCCCGGCACCTTCTGGATATATCCGTACTTCGTCATCTCACGGGTGGTGTCGATGGTGGCTTTATCGGTGTAGGCCGAATGGAGGACAACCGGAATGTCATATTGCTCGTAAATTTTCTGGGTGGTGGTCGGGCCGTCCATCTTACCCTCTCCGAGATTAATATCCATTAAAATCAGATCGGGGATGTCTCCGCTGACAAGCATCTCCAGGCACTTTTCTCCTGAACTTGCCATGGCAGTAGAGTAGCCTTTTGATTCAAGAAATTGAGAGAGATGATAGTTGAGAATCATCTCGTCTTCAACAATAAAAATTCGCTGCATATACTTACACTAATTAAGGCAGATATTCTCGGATCTGTAAACCATAGACTGTCCCGAAGCTTAGCGCATTTTTTAAAAATTTGACAAAAAATCTCTATTTCTTGAAGCAGGACAAAGAATTACCTCCTCTTACTAAGTGAGAACCAAACCCCAAGGAGGTATCCTCATGCGCTTGACCTATCAATTTGTACCCCCATTCTGCCCACATCCGGATTGCCCG
>CAZAMY010000236.1:0-4750 GCA_964485995.1 uncultured Sediminispirochaeta sp. | reverse complement strand
TTTCAGCGCCATCGAGTACGATTGCACCCATTCCGACTAAACAGTTGTCGCCGATGGAGCAGGCGTGAATAACCGCATTATGCCCGACCGTTACGTTTTCACCAATCCTTACCGGCAGCTCATCGGCAACATGCACTGTCGAGTTGTCCTGTATATTGCTGCCCTTGCCGATAAACACCGGCGCAAGATCTCCACGGATCGATACGTGAAACCAGATCGAACTCTTCGCTTCTAGATAGACCTCGCCGCCTATCTCTGCACTTTGAGCAATAAAAATGGCTTTATTTACATCCGGTTTATGTTCTTTATAACTGTATAACATAGCAAAACTCCCTCTGTTGATTAATAACATTGTAGTGAGAAAACGCACTGCAGGCAAGTTGCCCCTGCCGCGCCCGGCAAAAATCGGCTTGACACTCCCAACGGTAATGGAGACAATATCTAAAATCTTGTGGGGAGATACGCATGAAAATTCTAATAGCGCCTGACTCATTCAAGGGCAGCAACAGCAGTCTGAAAGTTGCCGAGGCCATCGAAGAGGGGGTCTACCGGGTATTTCCGGATGCGGAAATAGAGAAAGTTCCAATCGCCGACGGCGGGGAAGGCACGGTAGAAGCCCTCGTGCAGGCCAATGAGGGTGAAATGCTGCATCTAAGTGTGAAGGGTCCTCTAGGCGATCCGGTAGAGTCTTTTTATGGAATTGTCGATGAGGGTACTGCTGTTATTGAAATGGCGGCTGCCTCCGGACTCGACTTAGTTCCTGAAGAGAGGCGTGATGTGCGCCGCGCTTCCACTTACGGGACCGGCGAGCTCATTCTGCACGCTTTGGAACAGGGTGTCGAGGAGATCATTCTGGCAATTGGCGGAAGTGCAACCAACGACGGGGGAACCGGAATGGCCTCCGCGCTGGGCTATAGGTTTCTCGATGAACAGGGCAGCGAACTGCCGCCTGGCGGAGCGGGATTGAAGCAGTTGGCAAAAATCGATGACTCGCGGGTAGACCCGCGGGTAAAGGCGGCTCAGTTTAGAGTTGCCTGCGATGTGAGCAATCCTCTCACCGGTGAACGCGGTGCCAGTGCGGTATACGGGCCGCAGAAGGGGGCGGCCCCACAAGATGTAAAAGAGCTTGATGCGGCCCTGCAGAAGCTGGCCGACGTTGTCCAGAAGCAGTTCAATCTAGATGCCGAAGAGACCCCCGGAGCCGGGGCTGCCGGCGGGTTGGGCTACGGCCTGATGGTGTTCTGCGGTGCAAGCCTGGAAAAAGGAATCGATATCGTGCTGGATGCGGTCAATTTCGACGAGCGATTAGAACACAAAGATCTGGTAATTACCGGAGAAGGGAAAATCGATGGCCAGACCGCTTACGGCAAACTGCCGGTAGGAGTAGCCTATCGGGCTAAGCAAAAAGGGGTGCCTGTACTGGTTATCGCCGGGGACATCGGAGACGGAATCGAAGCGGTGTACGATGTGGGTATTGACGCGGTAATGAGCAGCGTGAACCGGGCCATGAGTCTCAAGGAGGCTATGGGAAGAAGCAGTGAACTGCTGATCGATTCTGCAGAGCGGGCTATGCGGATGATTCGTCTGGGCATGGACCTCTGTTGAGGCGGACATGAAAAAGCCGGCAGACCAGAGGGGTGCCGGCTTGGTTTCTGTAAATGCGTATTTATTCCGTATCAAGGCCGTTGAGTTGTTCGAACACCTTATAGAGCCCCTGTGTACCCAGGTCTTCCAGGCCTAAGGCCATTGCACTGGTGTAGAACTGCTGAGATAGAGCGAGCCCCGGCAGGGCAAGCCCCATTCGACGGGCTTCATCCAGTGCAATCCGCATATCCTTGACAAAATGCTTTATAAAGAATCCCGGATCATAGTTCCCGTCGGCGATACGGGCTCCGAGATTGTTGATTGACCAGGATGAGGCCGCGCCTTTTCCGATCACGGCTATTACTTCATGCAGGTCCATACCGGCCTTGTAGGCGTACAGCAGAGATTCCACTACGCCGATCATAGTACTGGCAATCAGAATTTGATTGCTCATTTTCGTATGCTGTCCCTTTCCGGGACCGCCCATATAGGCTATATTTTCCCCCATCAGCTCAAAAAACGGCTGAACTTGGTCAAAAGTAGCCCGTTCACCCCCCACCATAATTGCAAGAGTGCCGTTACGGGCCCCTACATCCCCGCCTGAGACGGGTGCGTCGAGAGTGTGGATTCCCCGCTTTACAGCGGCAGCATGTATATATTCGGCTAGAGCAGGAGTTGAAGTGGTCATATCAACCACATAGGTGCCTTTTCTTGCATGTGCAATCACCCCGTTTTCTCCCAGCATTACCTCTTCTACATCCTGCGGGTAACCTACGATAGTAAAGACCACGTCGCTGTTGGCTGCAACCTCAGCCGGGCTTTCGCACCATTGCGCACCGGCATCAATAAGTGTCTGGGCCTTGGCTTGGGTTCGATTATATACGTTCACATTATACCCGGCCTTGGCCAGATGACCACACATACTGCTGCCCATTACTCCGGTGCCAATCCATCCTACTGTTTCCATTGTCTGCCTCCAAATTTTTAGTCTTGAAAGAACTTCACGCTGTAATAGTAAATCTGTTATACTCTCTTATACTATCTTACCACAATTTGATAACCAAGGGGGGCGTGCTTGGAAAATCTAAATGAAGAACTGAAAAATGCACACATACAGGCGGTTCAGGCGCAGGGACACGCGTATTCCCCCTATTCAGGCTTTCAGGTGGGAGCCGCACTGATAGCCGAAGATGGAAGCGTATACCCCGGCTGCAATGTCGAGAATGCAAGTTACGGTGCTACTATCTGTGCTGAACGGGGAGCTGTAATGGCTGCAAACTCAGAGGGAGTCCGCGGCTTCAAAGCCCTGGTAGTTGTTACCTCTGCAGAGCCGCCTTCTGTACCCTGTGCTTTGTGTTTACAGGTTCTGGCAGAGTTCTGTCCGCTCGATTTTCCGATATATACAGCCAATCGCCGGGAAATCGTGAACCGGTTTATCCTCAGAGATCTGCTTCCACACCCTTTTAGTGAGGTTCCTTCAACATAAGGCTTATGGACAAATTAATAGAGTTTTTTGAAACGATTCTTCTCTACGTACTGTATCCGAAAGCCGAGGAGCGAGCCAAACAGTACGAATTGCGTAAAATCTGGCGTGAACTTCGCTATCTGAAGCTTGCCTACACCGATATTCAGGGGAAACGCGTATTTTCCAGTTACGCCTCCAAGTTATACGCCCTTAATAAGCTGGTGATAACTCTTAGAAAGATTCTTCAGTTGCCAGCCCGCCGGCAGGAACTACTGCAGGAGACGGATCTGATTGAATATTTGGTGCTGCATCAGCTCGAGCCACAGACGCGCCGGCAGCTGAACAGCTTTTCGTATGACGTTCTAATGGATCGAATAAAACATGCTTCCGACCAAACCGCCGGGTGGAAGACGGTTGAACGGGAATGGACGGAGTTCTCGCGTCAAATCTCCGAACTCCAGAGTCGAAAGCTGAGCGAAGACCTTTTCCAGCTCGAGCTGTTGTATGCGCTGATGGAGTTCGATTTTGATTCACTATTCAAGATATTCGACCCGTCTTTTGTAAAGGATCAACCTCAACAGGTTCCGAGGTTTTCCGATGTATCCTCCACATTGGTGGATCAGTATTTACGTGATTTTTATTTCATTATTGCCAATTTCAAGGTTACTCCCAACACCCGCACTATACTCTCAGATGTGTGTGTGTATTATCATGAAGAAAATGCTGAGCAGATCTCTGCTCTTCGTGAAAGTATCGACTACATAGAGCTGCTGTTCGAGAATGAACTCTCGGAGAACACTCTGCGGGCCCTCCTGCAGCTCATCCACCAGGACCCTGAACTCTACCCGGATTCAGCCGGCTGTAGTCACGACTACATAGAAGAGGTGCATTCACGCCTGTCCAAACGCTTTGCCAACAATCGGGAGCGGGTAAAACGGGATCTTACTGAAGCGACAACGCGTTCTACAGTTGAAGAACTGCTGGCTGGGCACCCTTTGGAGGATATGTACGGCTATTCCCGTGAAGACGAAGAACCCTTTCATCAGCTCGGACTCAGTGGTTTTCTGTACACCCTGCCGCTCCAAGCAGTAAAATCGTATTATAAGGCGGTCTTCACGAAAGGAATACTCGGTTCGCTGCGCCGGGTTCACGAGGACGGGTTCTACGAAGACAGCGATTTTCAGCGTGATTTCGGAGAGTCGATCAGACAGTTTGCCGATGTAATCAACCGTATAGATGTATTCGAATCGCAGTTGCAGAAGCACAACGGGCTTTCTGTTGAGCAGGTACTCGAGATGGCACGCCTGAACGGCAGCTCTATTCAGAATTTTATAGTAATTGAAAAGTTTGTCGAAGATGTAAATCGCGCTGCGGAAAAATTATTGCAGCATGCAGGCAAAGCTGCCGAAAATCTTCATCGAAAACTGGGCGCAGTAATTGGAGACCACCGTTCGACCAAGCCAAAGTTCATTACGAATATAAGGGTTATCGGAGCCGATCGAAACCGAGATATCATTCAAAGGCTCCAGCAAGCCTACCAAGATCTGGAAACTCTGGTCAGGATAGTCCGCTCATATACGGTAATCGATGACATCAAAAAGCCGCAGGAACAAAAAACTGCCTGAGCAGCTTTACCCACGAGTAGGAAATTCTGCAGGTACAGATGCAACCGCCGCAGTGTCTAACGCCCCGCCGAATCTG
>CAZAMY010000235.1:0-4778 GCA_964485995.1 uncultured Sediminispirochaeta sp. | reverse complement strand
CCGGACACAAAAAAAGCGCCCGAGGTCTCGCCCCGGGCGCTGTTACATTCCCGTGTTACCGACCCCGTATACTCCAAGGCCGGTATGCATGCTCTACTCTACAGCATGCCGAATACTCCTCCGGCCGTTGAGAATAGAGCGCCACCAACTGTTACTATGTATAGATACATGCTTCATGGGCTCACCTTACCTCAGACTTGTAATCGAGTCAACAGAAAAGGGTAAATAAATCGAAAAAAAATGCACTCTGCATTCTTTTGAATTATTTGATATTTTTTAATATAATAATGACTATGCCGATTCGTCCCCTATCTCGTTATATCAAACGCTTTTTCATAACCTGGTTAGCCCTGCCAGGAGCTCTGCTTCTGCTGATCGGAATCGCGGTATGGCTTTATACAGCAAAGGCGAGCATCGAAGAACAGCAACAAAAAACTGTGCAGATAGCAGCTATGTATCTAGATACTTTTTTCTCACAGGCCGAAGAAGATTTAGCATTTGCAGCTTCCACGTCAGTTACCGTAAAGCAGTTTAGTCAGAGTATGAGCCGTTTTGTGATCAATAAGAGACTCTATAACCGCATGTTTCTACTGGACGAATTTGGCAGAGTAGTTGAGACGGTTCCGCCCAAAGAAACATTTCAAACGGACTTCTCCGGGCTACTTTTTCAGATTGCAGAAAGTATACCAGTAGGAATAACACCCCCGTATTACAGTGTGCAGAGTGAGCAGGTAGTGGTAGGAATGCTGCGCCAGACCTTCTACGGCCGGCAGCTTTTGTTGGAACTAAATCTAAAGCATCTAAAAGATTTTGCTACCGATCTGGCATATGAATTGAAAGGCGGAGTAGTTTTTGTTACGGATCAGCATGGAAATCTGTTAGCATCGCCGGATATGAATTTGGTAGAACACCAGGAGAATATTGGGCAATTAGAGGTACTGCAAAATCTCAATGATAGTCATGTGAGTTCAATGATTGCCTCTTACCACGGCGTTTTACATTTGATGAGCGCCGCCAATTTGCAACAGAACAGCTGGAAAGTGCTTATTGCCCAGGAGGCCTTCGTACTATTCGAAAAAGTTATCTATGCCCTTTCAATGGTGTTTCTCCTGATTTTAGGAATGATGGTCTTGCTGATTTCAATGACTAATTACCAATTCCATCAGCAGATTGTACAACCGCTGGCCGTATTTACAGCCTTTGTGAAGGAGGTGCAGGCGGGAGAGCAATTCGAGCAGCTGCCCGATTTTCCGGCTAAAAGCCGGATCAGCTTTACCGAACTTGAATTGCTGCGCAACGGTTTTGAGCAGATGCATGCATCGGTGATGCAACGTGAACAGGCGTTGCGAGAAGCATTGAAAGAAAAAGATGTGCTGCTGCGCGAGATGCACCACCGGGTGAAAAATAATCTGAACGTAATCGCGAGCCTTCTATCTCTGCAAGCTGATCAGGTAGTTGAGGCCAAGGATGTCAAAGAAGCCCTAATTGAAAGTCGTAACCGCATCTTTTCGATGGCATTGGTGCATGAGGATCTCTACAAATCCGACTCCCTCTCTCAAGTCGAAATGAACATCTATATTCAGAGCCTCATTCATGAGCTATCTGTATTCTACAATCCGAAAGGCCGTATTCAGATAACTGCCTGTGTTGATGACAGCTTGTTAGACATTGTACATGCGGTTCCCTGCGGAATAGTGATGAACGAACTGCTGACTAATGCCTTCAAACACGCCTTCCCCGACGGAGCCGCGGGGACAATCTACGTCGACTTCAGGGCTGCCGACGGAAAATATGTGTTGAGCGTTCAGGACGACGGAGTACCGCTGCCTGAGAACTTCGATTCCGAAATGGGCGAGAATCTCGGCTTAAAACTGGTGAATATACTGGCGAAGCAGTTAGATGGTGAGTTAATGGTAAACAAATCTGGGACAAAGGAAGTTCGGATAGAGTTTACCACGTAGAGTAAAAGCGGTGTCGGCATCACCTATATCTCTTTGTATTCCTCATAGATTTTCATGATCTGCGGCAGACTGGCTTCAAACGCATTAAAAACCCACGGGTCGAACTGGGTACCTACGGAGTCGCGCATGATATCGAGGGTTTTCTCTATAGAGAAGGCCTCCTTGTAGGGGCGGCGGGAGGTCAGTGCATCAAAAACATCGGCTGCGGCTACTATCCGTCCCGAGAGGGGGATGTCTCTGCCGGCGAGTCCCCGGGGATATCCCTTTCCGTCCCATCTTTCGTGGTGCGAGGAGATCAGATCGATTGCCGTTTTCAGGGCCTTGAGGTTGGCTGTTGCCCGGAGCGATTCATCCATTTTGGTAATAACATGCTCGCCTATGCTCACGTGCTCCTTCATAATCTCGAACTCGTCCTCGGTCAGTTTACCGGGTTTGAGGAGTATGTGGTCGGGAATTCCAATTTTCCCAATATCGTGCAGCGGCGCGAACCAGAGAATTTCTCGCATCAGCCGGGGGCTTATCTGCCGCTCCTGCTCGAAGAGCTTTTTGGCAATGTGGTAGCTGTACAGCGACATGCGGGCAATGTGTAGTGAGGTTTCATTGTCCTTTTTTGCCATCAGAACAACAAAGGATTTGGCTGTCTCCGCGATAACCTGCTGCAGCAGATACTGGTAGTAGATGTTCTGCCGCAGCGGATTGACCAGCTGCAGGGTGTGATAGATGTGGTGTTCGCTGTAGGCACTTCGCTGCAGCGAGTTAATGAATAAGAAGCCGATTGCTTTGCCGTTTATAATGATGGGGGCGGTTATGCTCGATTTTAAGCCCTCTTTGAGGATCATCTCGGTTGCCTCGGATTGATGAACGGTATTGTAGTAGGCCTCCAGGTCGTTGATGATGCGGGGGTATGCGGATTCGGCAACTTCATTCAGAGTCGTGTTGGAAATCGGCTCCACAAAGCCGGGCTCCAGGTAGAGCACGTTCAAATCGGTCACTGCCGATTCAGCGGTTACATCGCCATAGGGACTGATGAATGCCAGTGCCAGCCGGTCGCAGGGAATGTTTTGATCGACCAGTTTTTTGAACTGCGGCAGAAACTCCTCCAGCGATGTTGCCACATTCATCTCGGTCAAACTCCGGTCGGTGCTCAGCTCGCTACTTATATGCTCTATCGTATCTATAAGCTGCTGCTCTTCCTCCCAGCGCGGCTGTATGGAGATGTTATAGTCCCGGTAGGTAATCATATTCTGCAGCTGACTGATACCGGTGCTGATGCTGGCCACAAATGCGGCCATTGCCCGCCGCGATCTGATCAGCCAGACAAGAATAAAGAGTGTGAGCGTGAAAAAGACTATTGCATTTCCAACCGACCAGTGGTACAGAGAGCTGCGGGTTTCACGGTATCGCTCGCCCACCATCCGGGCTACTTTTCCCAGACAATCGATCATTCCTGACGGGTCGTTTCTGAACTCATCAATCCACTGTTCATGGAGACGGGTCTCGGCAAGTATAAAGCGGTATTCAGAATTGTCGATGACTTGAATGAGACTGCGAACAGAACTCCGCAGCTGCGTGGACTCCTCCAGGCTCTGCCGACCGACTTCGAGGTCGTGCAGGGTGCTGATAGACGAGTTAATCAGGCTTAAAATTTCCCGGTAGTCGGAGGTGCTTTGCTGGCTTTTGCTTCCGATATAAAGATAACTGCTGAAAGAAACTGCAATAAGCAACACTACCGCTATCGAGACCCGGGTGAATATCGATAACTGCTTTAGCAAACTCTTCATATATGATTTCAATAGTAAAGAGAGTGCTGTAAAAAATCAATTCAATAGGTGCAATAATGATGAAATTTGCCGTATGAAGTTTGGCAATTTCGCCAAAAAACCAGGACCTATTATTGACTTGCACGCTCATTTACCGCAGATTATAGGTATGACAGAACAGGAAAAAACAGCTTTTGAAGCCAGGGCGGCAATTTTCAAGGCGCTCGGTCACGCGACCCGCCTTTACATTTTAGATCAGTTGAACCGTGCGCCCCACTGTGTATGTGAACTCACCGAAATGGTGGGTGCAGACACCTCTACCGTCTCCAAGCATCTTGCTATTCTGAAGAATGTCGGCTTGGTGCGTAGTGAGAAGCGCGGTACTACAGTATACTACAATCTGGCCTGCGGATGTCTGCGGCAGTTTCTGCAGGGGGCCGAGTCTCTGCTAAGAATGAAGGCCGCAGCCGACACGGCTGTGCTTTCGACCGGCTCAGGGGTATAACTATGCGCTCAGAAAGGGAGGACGAACTATGAAGATTCAAGTGCTCGGATCAGGATGTCGCAAGTGCGAACATCTTGCACAGAATGTAGAAGCAGCAATAGAGGAATCCGGTGCGGATGTTACTTTTGAAAAAGTGACTGATGTGGATACCATTCTGGAAATGGGAGTAATGATTACTCCGGCGCTGGTGATCGATGGAGAGGTGCTCTCCAAGGGAAAGGTTCCTTCGGTTGAAGAGCTGATAGAGATGATCGAAGGCGAGTAATCCGGCGCTTTTGCGTTATATTTACAGGTAGGGGGGGGTAACGGGATGACTACTGTTTTCAGAAAAAGTACTGCAGCCTGGCTGCTGCTGGTGTGCATGCTTGTCTGGTCCGCCCGGCCGGTCTCTGCCGATTTGAACACATTCAAAGAGGATGTAGAGAAAGAGGAATCCCGAAACAGGAGTTCTGAGGAGAATAGTCAAACCGAAAATGGCCAGGAGGAGGGCGAGGAGTCCGGCGGAAATCCGCTTGCCCGCTTTCTGCTGGAGATTACTATTTTCGCCTGGGC
>CAZAMY010000234.1:0-4785 GCA_964485995.1 uncultured Sediminispirochaeta sp. | reverse complement strand
CTCATGGTGCGCATTCCGTATAGAAACAGCCCCAGGCTTCCGATGACTTCGAAAATTTGTAGTATCATTGTTCCTCGCTCAAAGAAAGTACTCACAGAAAGTTAACAAAGCTCATGGGAATTTAATATATATTTAGAAAATTCACAAGGTTCGGAGATGCTGTAAGATGGATTCCCGTATTTAATTTCTGTTAAAGCGGAGGAATACTTATGATAAAAGTGCTGCCTATATTTTCTCTGCTCGAGATGCTTATGCTGCCGTTATGGGCCCGTACAATGTGTTTTACAATTGCCAGTCCGAGCCCGGTTCCGCCCATTTTGCGGCTGCGGGCTTTATCAATGCGATAGAAGCGTTCGAATACACGTTCCTGATGCTGATCGGGAATACCGATGCCGTCATCACTGACCGATATGCATACATACCCTTTGAAGTCGCGGTAGCTGGAAATCCTGACTTCGGTGTCCGGACGGCTGTATTTAACGGCATTATCAATAAGATTGATACAGGCCTGCATCATGAGTTGGGAATTGATATGGGCTTGTACTCCCGGTTCGCAGTTCGGAGAAAGGGTAATCCCGCGTTTGTCCGCGCTGTTCCGGCAGGCCTGTATGGCCTGCATTACCGGTACTTCGATCTCGATATCCTCGAAATCAATGGTATTGCGTTCGTTCATGTGTTCAATTTTCGAAAGGCTGAGGAGATCATTAACGATATTTATGAGCCGGTCAGAGTGGGAGCCGATTATCTGTAAAAAGTTGACGGTAGTCGGATTGAGGTCATGCTCATCGTCCAGCAGGGTTTCAACGAAGCCTTTAATGGCAGTGACCGGGGTGCGTAGCTCGTGAGAGACACTGGAAACGAAGTCCTTTCGCATAATCTCCATCTGATGCGATTGGGTTACATCCTGCAGCAGTATAAGCGCACCGAAATAGCTGTCTTCCGGCGGGTTCTTGAGCAGTCCAAAACGGGCCTGCAGGTAGTTCTTCCGCAATTCGTTGTAAAACACCTTTTCTGCATGTTCAGGCCGATCAGTAAGACATTCTCGAATAAAGGCCCGTAACTCAGACACCTCAATTACCTGTTCCCACTGTTTGCCGGGGGTATGTGCTTGGGAGACATGCAGCAGTTTTGCGGCGGAAGGATTTATAGTTGCGATGTACCCGTCGGCAGTGATAGTGAGAATGCCGTCCATCATATTCGAGAGAATCTGTTTTTCCCGATGCTGCTGACTCGTGATGGTGTAAATTCGCTTTTGCAGATCAGCGGCCATGCGGTTCATGGACTGCGACATTTCATCGAGTTCCCGCGTCATAAAGGCCGGGATTCTCTTCTCGAGTTCGCCGTTACTAATGTCGACTGCGCCCTGTTTCAGACTTTCCAGCGGCCGGCTGATGTGGCGTGAGATCCACCATGCCGATATAGCCGACCCGAGTACTATCACGAGTCCGCCGATAATGATTCTGGTGATTAGCTGGGTGAGCTGACTACGCAACGCCTCCATAGAGACTGCCATCCGCAGTATGCCTACTAGAGCGCCGTTGCTGTTCAGGCTGAGGGCCGTATACATCATTTGGCGATCGAGGGTACTGCTGTAGCGAACATTATGACCCCGGCCGGCATTGAGGGCCGCCTGTATTTCGGGGCGATTGATATGGTTTTCCATATCGGCGGCATTCTCGTGTGAATCCGCCAGCACGGTACCATCCGGAAGAACAACTGTTACCCGGAGGTTTCCTTGTTTAGACAGATGATCGACCACTGTTTGAACAGTCTGGTCTGGAGTCTGGTCGGAAGGAAGGAGGAGCTGGGTAAAACGGTCAGAAACCATGGCCGTGCGTTCAAATAATTCGGATTGAGTGGAGTTGTAAAAGAAAGTGCGGTAAGAGCTCGTAGTGAACCAGATAAGGGCTATAAAGAAAAGTGTTAGCAGAATCAGCATCCGGATAAATATCACAGAGATGAGACGCGGTTTGTTCACGCTGGTAAACTCCTCCTGGACTATACGGCTATATGCATGCAATCGCATGCCGTTGTTATCAAGTTAAACTCCTAAAAGAATAACCCTAAAATAAAAAACCGGGACTGTTGTGTCCCGGTTGAGAGCGCCTGATCGGAATCGAACCGACATCATCAGCTTGGAAGGCTGAGGTAATAGCCATTATACGACAGGCGCGTGCGCTAACTGTGGTCTAATAAATACTAAAAAACGGCGATTACGTCAAGAGGATTGGCACAGAAAGGGACAGAAAGTAGGAGATCGCAGACGCTGCCGGTGGAGACTTGGATAAAGGCGACGATTGTTGTATATTTTAGTCAGGTAATTATTTATGAGAATATTCGACTATCAAAACAGAGCTGGTCATCGATCGGCTTTATTATTGGCGGGCCTGGTACTGCTGTCGGCCGGATGTGCGTTGGCGCTGAGCGGTTGTGAACAGCAGACACCGCAGAGTGTGTCGGCAACCGATTTTGCATTGGGTACCACCTGTTCGGTGAAGTTGTACGGACAGGAAAACAAACAGTATCTCGAACCCTCGCTGAAAATTGCTGGAGAGATCGAAGCCACAATGAGTGCCCATACCGAGGATTCGGAGATTGCGCAGATAAACCGTAGGGCAGGAGATTCTGCGGCCGCTGTGTCGCAGGAAACTTTTGCTCTCGTTGCCCGGGCAAAAGAGTTTTCAAAACTGAGTGAAGGCATTTTCGATCTCAGTGTCGGTCCTCTGGTGGAGCTGTGGGATATCGGTTCGGGAGAGGAGAGTGTTCCTTCACCGGATGCCCTGTCAGCGGCATTGGAAAAGGTTGATTATCGAGAGGTGCAGTTGATTCCGGCCGATGAAAGCGATGGTTCGAAGCCAAAAGTGCTGTTAGAAGCGGCGGGAATGCGGCTCGATTTGGGTGCGATTGCAAAAGGGTATGCGGCCGACAGAATTGTAGAGTATCTGAAATCAGAAGGTGTTGGCTATGGCATAGTCAACCTCGGCGGTAATGTGTACGCCTTCGGAGAAAAGCACAATACCACCAAATGGAAAATCGGTATTCAATCCCCAGACGAGGAACGTGGAAGCTATATCGGCATAATTGAGTTGACCGATAAGGCGGTTGTTACCTCCGGAAAGTATGAACGTTACTTTATAGAGGACGGGACCCGGTACCATCATATCCTCAGTACTGCGGACGGGTACCCGATTGAAAATGAACTGGCCAGCGTCTCTATAATTTCGGCTGATGCAACCGAGGCCGATGCGCTGTCCACTCTGGTGTTCGGGCTCGGTCTGCAGAAGGGTCTAGAGTTTACCGAACAGCGGGAGGGTATCGAGGCGATCCTGGTAACCGAAGAAAACACCGTATTTACCACAACGGGCTTGCGGACGAGTTTTGAACTCACCGATAAGGAGTTCAAACGCGGAGAGAGCAGACAGCTTCTCAGCCTTCGCTAAGGTGAAGATGCTGCGGGACTTTCGGTAGCCTTTTTAATAGGGATCGTTTCCGTACGCTCATGTTATGCTGCAGTCCGAGTTGCTTCCACGACAGATCATACGCCAGCCCCATCAGCTGCTGATAATAGAGCACCGGTACCCTGTGCCGCCCCATAAAGGCCTCCAAGTTGGCATGACAGAGGGGGCAGGGGGTGATGATCAGATCAGCCCCGTGAGTTTCTGCATCTGCAAGAATTGCATCTACCAGTCTCGACGATGTTTTGGATTGGTAGAGAGATGAATGGAATCCGCAGCACTGGTTCTGCTGGGGAAAGGGGACGGGCTCAGCCCCGAGATCGGAAATGAGGGTTTCGAGACTGCGTGGATTCCAGGGACTCTCTTCGGCGGTATACTCGCTTTGGATCTCGGACGGGCTGTAGAGATGACATCCGTAAAACGGAGCTACTTTCAGTCCGGTCAGCGGTCGTACCACATGGCGTCGTATTTCACTGCGGCCGATATCTTCCATAAGCACATACAAAAAGTTGCGCGGACGGCTGGTACCCTGAAAGCGGCGTTTCTGCGCACTCAGCCGTTGATTGATCTGGGTGCGGATATTGGAATCGCCGGTGAGCAGGTGGTGTGCTTCTGAAAGCACATACTGGCAGGTGTTGCAGATGGTGACCATGTCGAGCTGCAGCCGTTCGGCAAAAGTGAAGTTACGGGCATTCAGCAGCAGGGCCTGGAAGGGGTTTTTATCCTGCAGATGGGCTCCTCCACAGCAGGAAACCTTGTCCAGTTCGATCAGCTGGATATTCATATGTGCTGCCACGGTATGTACCGATTTGAGAAGCTCGGGTTCGGCCATTTTCGGGTTGCAGCCGGTATACAGGGCATAGCGGTTCATTGGCTGTTCCTCATGAGTTTCCTTATCTGACGGTAAGCTTTACTGCGCGGTTTGAAGGGGTTAAGAACCACTTTTCCGTGCAGCATCATTTTTATCCCGCGTATCCCCATTTTAACGAAACCGGCTCTCAGGGCGTAGAGTGCCAGCGGGAGTTCATTCAGCAGACCGTTCAGCATGAGGTCGAGCTGAAAACCGCGGGTGTGACGAATCCGGCTGTTCTGTGTGTATGAGCTGGAGTGAAACACTTCGGAGTGTAGCCGGCTGATTTTTAAAAAGGGATCGATATGTTTGGGGCACACTTCGGTGCATTTTAGACATTTTATACACTCCCACACACCGCTGCCCGGTGCGGCAATAACCTGCAGCCGGCCACCGGAGGTATCGCGGGGGTCGTGAATAAAACGGTATGCCTTGGTAAGGGCAGAGGGTCCGAGAAAATCGGGTTGAACTGATACCACC
>CAZAMY010000233.1:0-4798 GCA_964485995.1 uncultured Sediminispirochaeta sp. | reverse complement strand
CAAGGAGGAAGCCGATGTTTAAAGGACTTACCCAACGGGCACAAAGAATATTGACTATATTCGCACAGGAAGAGGCTAAGCGGTTTCATTCCGATCAGCTGCTTCCTGAACATATAATTCTTGCTCTTCTGAAAGATGGAGAGGGTTTGGGCTACAAAGCCCTGTCAAATCTCAAAATCGAACCGCAGGAACTGCAGACGGAAATCGAGAAGAGTATCCCCAAAAAACACGCCGGGTTTATACTCGGTGACGTACCACCCTCGCACCGCGGCAAAAAGGTGTTGGAGGATGCGGCCGAAGAGGCCCGCAGCATGGGACATGAATATATTGGGACCGAACACCTCTTGCTGGCAGCGGCCAAAGAGACCGGCAGCGTAGTGCAGAGGTTTCTGGTAAAACAGTCGGTGTCCGTAGAAACTATTCGCGATACCATTACGGACCTGCGCGGCAGCGGCAGTATGCGGAAAAAGGGCGGAACACAGCAGGCAGCACCAAAGCGCAAAGGCGCGCAGCACAGCGGCAAAGGAACCCCCACCCTGGACGAGTTTGCGCGTGACCTCACCGAGTATGCCCGCGAAGGCAAGCTCGATCCGGTAATCGGACGCGCATGGGAAATCCAACGGGTGATTCAAATTCTGGCCCGGCGCACCAAAAACAACCCGGTGCTCATAGGTGAACCGGGAGTCGGAAAAACCGCAATTGTCGAAGGTCTTGCGCAACAGATAGAAGATGGTACAGCCCCCGAGGTCTTACTCGGTAAACGGGTGGTAACCCTGGATATCGCCTCGCTTATCGCCGGAACCAAATATCGCGGTGAGTTCGAAGAGCGGCTCAAGAAGGTCATGAAGGAGATAGCTGCAGCTGCAAATGTAATTCTTTTTATTGACGAGCTGCACACCATCATCGGTGCCGGCGGCGCCGAGGGTGCCATTGATGCGTCCAACATGCTGAAACCGGCCCTTTCCCGGGGAGAGCTACAAACAATCGGTGCCACCACCCACAATGAATACCGGAAATACATCGAGAAGGATGCGGCCCTGGAGCGGCGCTTCCAGACAATTTTTGTGGAGGAGCCTTCCATCGATGAGACTGTTGAAATTCTCAATGGAATCAAAGAGCAGTACGAGGATCATCACAACGTATCGTACACTGAAAAGGCGATTAGTGAGGCCTCCCGGCTCTCCAGCCGCTATATTACCGACCGCTTTCTCCCGGACAAGGCCATCGACTTGATCGACGAGGCCGGGTCTTACAAGCGTATAAATAATACAGTGCGGCCGAAAGAGCTGACCGAGCTGGAAGAGGAGATCGAGCGGCTGACTGAAGAAAAGATCAATCTGGTGAACAATCAGGATTATGAAAAAGCTGCGGCGGTACGCGATACCGTTCGTCAGCTGAAAGGTCGGGTAGAAGAAATCAAGAACGGCTGGCAGAAGTCGTTGAAAAACGAGAAGAACGTTGTGGATGAAGAAGATATTCAGAGCATCATCTCCAGCATCACCGGCATACCTCTGGCCAGAATCGCCCAGAGTGAATCCGAGAAGCTGCTGCACATCGAGGACGAGCTGCACAAGACGATTATCGGACAGGACGAGGCTATCGGTGCAATCGCATCGAGTATCCGCCGGTCCCGCACCGGGCTGAACTCGCCGAAGCGTCCGCTGGGGTCCTTTATCTTCCTCGGACCGACCGGTGTCGGTAAGACCCTGCTGGCCAAAACGCTGGCGCAGTTCCTGTTCGGCGACGAGGATTCTCTTATTCGAATAGATATGTCTGACTTTATGGAGAAGCACAACGTCAGCCGGCTGGTTGGAGCGCCTCCCGGTTATGTAGGCTATGAAGAGGGCGGGATGCTGACGGAAAAAATCCGGCGGCGGCCGTATTCGGTTATCCTGTTGGATGAAATCGAGAAGGCGCATCCGGATGTGTTCAACCTGCTGCTGCAGGTGCTGGAAGAGGGCGAGCTGCAGGATAACCTGGGCCATAAGGTCTCATTCCGCAACACGGTTCTCATAATGACTTCGAATGCCGGTGCCCGTGAAATTTCTCACGAAGGTACTCTCGGCTTTCAGGTAAAGGAGGGCGTGTTCGACTACAAGGATATCAAAGCATCGGCCCTCAATGAAATGCGGCGGTCCTTCCGGCCCGAGTTTATCAACCGGGTTGACGAGATCGTGGTGTTCCAGAGCCTCAGCCGCGAAGAGGTCAGCAAGATCCTCGACATCATGCTTTCGGAGGTGTCGCTGCGGCTGCTCGAGATGAATATCATCCTGGAAGTAAAGCAGACAGTGAAGGACTACCTGATTGACAACGGCTACGATGCCAAGTACGGCGCGCGGCCACTGCGAAGACTTATCAGTAAGGAGATCGAAGATCCGATTTCCATGCAGATGCTCGAGGGCAAGTGCACCAGCGGCACCCGCCTGGTACTGAGTATGCGCAAGGGTCAAATCAACTTTACTGCGAAAAAACCCGAGCCGGTGCCCGATCATGCATCGGTGAACAACTAGGTGCTGATTTAATTGAACTTCTATGGTGGACGGATGCTTGTCATTTCGTCCACCTCTTTATATTATAAGACATTATGAATCTAGAACTATTTATCCTCGGAACTGGCGGCATGATGCCCCTTCCTAACCGTTTCCTCACCTCTATGCTTCTTCGACGTGAAGGGGACCTTTTTTTGTTCGACTGCGGAGAAGGAACCCAGGTGTCTCTGCGCAAACTCAATTTGCGCTGGAAGAAGATCAACACTATTTTCATCAGTCATACCCATGCCGATCACGTGACCGGTTTGCCGGGAATACTCATGCTCTCGAGTCAGGTTGACAGAGACGAACCACTCTACATAGTGGGACCGCCCAAAATTAGAGAGTATGTCGAGGAGAACCGCAGGGTTCTTGATATGTATATAAATTACGACATAGTAATCCGTGAAGTAGAGGAGCCGGGTGTGGTGTATACTGGTGAGGGGTTTCATGTAGAGGCGTTCTGGCTGCGGCACACGAAGCCCTGCTTGGGCTATGTGCTGGTAGAGGACGAACGGCCGGGAGTCTTCAACCCGCAGGAAGCCGAACAACTGCACGTGCCGAAAGGGCCGAAATGGGCGCAGCTGCAGAGAGGGGAGTCCGTTCTTGCCGATAATGGTGAAACGGTTCAGCCCGATGCAGTGATGGGACCGAACCGCCCCGGCCGCAAGGTCGGATACGTTACCGATACAGTCTATTTCGATGCTATCGCTCAGCGAGTAGCCGGTTGTGATTTCCTGGTCTGCGAAGGGATGTTTAGTCACGAACTGGAAGAGAGTGCCCGTGAGAAAAAGCACCTGACCGCTCACCAGGCAGCCTGCATAGCTCGGGATGCCGGAGGTGTTGAACAACTCGGCTTGATTCACTATAGTCCGCGGTACACCGAATATGAGTTAAAACAGCTGTTGCTGGAGGCACGCGAGGTGTTTCCGAATACAATTCTAACCAGAGATCGATTATCGTTTGATATTCCTTATAGAGAGGAGTAAGCGGCATGATTGAGGTGCACAGGGTCAACAAGCGCTATGGCGCAATTGAAGCGGTAAAAGATGTCGATTTCACTATCGGCAAGGGCGAAATCGTTGGGCTGCTAGGACCGAATGGAGCCGGCAAGACTACGCTGATGAAGATACTTACCGGCTATCACTTTCCGAGTTCCGGAAGCGTGAAAATTCTGGGCTATGATGTGTACACAGATTCGCTACAGATTAAATCGGAAATCGGATACCTTCCGGAAAATGCTCCTGTATATCCGGATTTGAATGTCTTCGAATACCTCGATTTCATAGCCGATGCCCGCGGTCTGACAGCCGCTGACAAGAAAAGGCGCCTGCCGGCAGCGATTGAAGAGACTGGACTACACTCTGTGGTATTTAGGCCTATCTCTAAGCTGTCAAAGGGGTACCAGCAGAGAGTCGGCCTGGCACAGGCGGTAATTCACGCCCCCGATCTCCTGATTCTGGACGAACCGACTACTGGTCTCGATCCGCATCAGATTCTTGAAATACGAAAACTCATCCAGACGATCGGACGGGAAAAGACAGTAATCCTGTCCACCCACATTCTGCAGGAGGTGGAGGCGGTCTGTTCTCGAGTGCTGATCATGAATCATGGCGAGATTATTGCACAGGGTGCCACCGAGGCGATTCGCAGTTCGATTCAGGGGGATACGGTGTTTATCGCGGATGTGCGGGGCGCCTCCGTCGAAAGGATTCGAGAAAGTGTGAACGGTGAAACCCAGTTCCGACAGCTCCTCTCACTGGAACACCTTGAAGGGGCTGTACGGGTCGAGCTCAGTATTCCTTCCGAAAGCGCTGATGGTGCAGCGGTATTCGACTGGGCTGTGCGCAACGGTTTTACTCTGACCGAACTCCACAAAAAAACTGTGTCTTTAGAAGACGTATTCCTCAATTTAACCGGAAAGGAGGAGGTGCCGAATGCGTAGTGTAGTGGCGGTTATGCGGAAAGAGCTTCGCAGCTACTTTAACACACCGATAGCGTATATTGTAGCGGTGTTTTTCCTGTTGTTTACTGCGGGATGGTTGTACTATATGGAACAGTTTTATGCGGCCAATGTAGCCTCCCTGCGCGCATATTTCGGTATTTTCCCGATGGTATTCATATTTTTACTCCCGGCCATCACTATGCGCAGCTGGGCGGAAGAGTCGCGTATGAAGACCGATGAGATACTGCTTACCCTGCCGCTGCGGGCTGGAGAGCTGGTGATGGGGAAATTCCTGGCTGCACTGCTGCTGGTTCTGATGCTCTTG